>JAHXHT010000001.1 GCA_025656435.1 Candidatus Thiodiazotropha sp. (ex Gloverina cf. vestifex)
GGTCGGGGCATAACGGCTGTCGCGTTGGCGAGTCGATTTTGGGGACTCGGATGTCCCAAAATCTTTCACGAGGTAGCGACACGCTTGATCGAAGACATCGATGTCGGCAAAGTGCTTGAACAGCACCCCTTTACCTTCCATGACGGGTTTACTTGCCAGTGGACCCACATTGCCCAAGCCGAGGACAGCGCTGCCGTCGGTAATCACTGCCACAAGGTTACCCTTGGCGGTATATCGGTAGGCGCTCTCCGGATCTTCGTGGATCTTGCGCACCGGCTCTGCAACGCCGGGTGTGTAGGCCAGGGAGAGGTCACGCTGGGTCTTGTTGGGCTTGGTTACATGGATGGCGACCTTTCCGGGCTGAGGTTGCTCGTGGTATTCGAGGGCAGCTAGATTGATCTCGGCATCGAGTTCTTCATCATGGCGATCAGTCATGGATGTCTCCACGCATCTGGCGTATTTAAGAATGTGAATGGAATACGAGCGGGCGCAGGATGCACGCAAAGCGTCAGGACGTACCGGACTGTCAGTAGCTTAGTCGATAAAGAGGGAGCTGACTGACTCTTCGTTGCTGATGCGTCTCATGGTCTCAGCGAGCAGTTCAGCGATACTTACCTGGCGAATATTCGAACATTGCCGGGCCTCGTCAGAGAGGGGAATGGTGTTGGTTACCACCAACTCGTCCAGTTGCGAGTTGCTCAGGTTGGTGACGGCAGGGCCTGAGAGTACCGGGTGTGTACAGTAGGCCAATACTTTCGCGGCGCCATGCTCTTTCAGTGCGGCGGCGGCCTGGCAGAGTGTGCCTGCGGTGTCTACCAGGTCGTCGATCAATACGCAGCTGCGTCCTTCCACCTTGCCGATGATGTTCATCACCTTGGCCTCGTTGGGGCGTGGACGTCGTTTATCGATAATCGCGAGCTCCGCATCATCCAGGCGTTTGGCCAACGCGCGGGCGCGGACGACACCGCCGACGTCAGGAGAGACAACGACGATGTCCGGATGCTTCTGGCGCCATACATCACCCAATAAAATCGGTGAGGCATAAACGTTATCGACCGGGATATCGAAGAACCCCTGGATCTGATCGGCGTGAAGGTCGACCGTGAGGACGCGATCGGCACCCGCTGTGGCGATCATCTTGGCGGCAAGGCGTGCCGTAATCGGCACTCGTGCCGAACGGGGTCGGCGATCCTGTCGCGCATAACCGAAATAGGGGATGACTGCCGTGATGCGTTTGGCCGATGACCAGCGCATGGCATCAATCATCACCAGCAGTTCCATCAGGTTTTCATTGGTGGGCGCCGACGTGGGCTGAACGATGAAAACGTCTCGTCCGCGTACATTTTCATGGATCTCCGCCATCACCTCACCGTCGCTGAAGCGACCGACTTGCATCTTGCCGAGAGGGAGGTTCATGTGGGTAGCGATTTCGCGGGTCAGTTCCGGGTTGGCGTTACCGGAGAAGACCATCATGGCAGTGGCGGGCACGATCTGTATCCCCTATATCATGGGTGGACGGCTATAAAATGGCTGGGGCGGTAGGATTCGAACCTACGTATGCCGGGATCAAAACCCGGTGCCTGGCCGCTTGGCGACGCCCCAAATTTAGTGCTCATCGTGCTGGAGTCTTTCCAGCAGCGGGGAGCGATTGATGCCCCGCGCAACAAAACCTTCAAGCTCTGCCGGCAGCTGCTGATGAGCTGCCCTGGCATGTTGTTCATCGGCAAAGGCGGCGAACACGCAGGCGCCGGTGCCGGTTAGTCGAGCGGCGGCAAACTGGTTCAGCCAGTCCAATGCCTCGGCCACCTTGGGGTGGCCGAGGCGAACCACGGGCAGGCAGTCATTGCGGCTGTCGCCCTCAAGAAAGTCGCGTATTTTGATCCCGGGTGAGTGGCGTGTCAAATCAGGTTGGCTAAAGATTTCTGCAGTAGAGACATGACAGTCAGGAATCAGAACCAGATACCAGGCAGTAGGTGGATCAATATCGATAAATTTATCACCGACACCTTCGGCCCAGGCGGCCTGTCCATGTATGAAAATGGGCACATCAGCACCCAATTGCAGGCCTATCGATTGCAGTTCGTGGCTTTCCAGGCCGCAACCCCATAGTTGGTTGAGGGCGACAAGGGTGGTCGCGGCGTCGGAGCTTCCACCGCCGAGTCCTCCCCCCATAGGTAAATTCTTTCGGAGCTCAATGGTGGCGCCGACTTTACAGTCGTACCGTTGTTGCAGGGCTATTGCGGCCTGGTAGCAGAGGTCTGATGTGGCCGGTACTCCGTCGATCGGATTATCAAGATGAATTTGGCCGTCGTCACGCAGATGAAAATCTAACTCATCACCTGTATCTAGGAACTGAAAAACTGTCTGCAGGGTGTGGTAGCCATCGGGTCTTCTACCCGTGATGCGCAGCATCAGGTTCAGTTTGGCCGGCGCTGGCCAGGTCAGGACCGACATCCGGCTTCAGTTACCCACACCCAGTCTCTGCATGACAGGTCTGATGAAACGATTCTTCGGTTCTCTGTCGTTGGCTGATTTCCAGATTGCCTTGGCCTGCTCCCGCTCTCCCAGCTGCCACAACACTTCACCCAAGTGAGATGCGATCTCAGCATCCGGACTGAGCGCCGCGGCTTTCTGCAGATAGTCGCGTGCCATCTGTAGGTTGCCCATGCGAAACTCGACCCAACCCAAACTGTCGAGAATGGCAGGATTATCGGGTTTCATGGTAAGCGCCCGTTCGATGTAGGCCTTGGCTTCTTCCAGCCGGTCTGTTTTGTCTGCCAGTGTATAACCCAAAGCATTCAGTGCGTCTGCATGGTCAGGTTGTGTGGCGAGGATCTTGCGCAAATCCTGCTCGAGCAGGTCCACACGATTCATGTCGGCAGCATTTAGGCCTCGTGCATAGAGCAGTTCGGTGTTGCCTTCGAATAATTCCATCGCTTTTGTATAGACTTCGTGTGCGACCTCAAATTGAAGGTTGTCCCTGAGGAGCTCTGCCTCGATCGTGTAGAGCTTGAGGTGATGATGCGATTGGTTGACGCGCAGCCTTTGCAGGGTTTCCCGGGCCTCGTCAAGACTGCCGCTGTCAGCCAGTATCTTAGCGATGCGGACCTGAGCGTCTGGTTGCTTGTCTCCCTCCACGCGGCTGTACCAGTCAAGGGCGGTTTCCCATTGCTTCTGTTCTTCAGAGATCACGCCAAGATAGTAACTGGCTTCATTGCCTCGCTGGCGCTTTTCAACAAGTTTTTTCAGATGACTTTTCGCCTCATCCAGCCTCTCGAGCTGTATTGACAGGATGCCCAGGGCATAAAGCGTGTCCGGGTTTTCAGGTTGTTGACGGTGGAGAATCTGGTACTGAGCAAGGGCCGGCTCCGCTTCATTGAGATCAACCAAAGTTCGTGCATAAGCATTGCGTAGCGTCAGGTTGTCGGGGGATTCCTCGACCGTTTGTGCAAGGAAGCTGAGTCCTGCCTCTTTTTTGTTCGAGGCTATCAATGCATGCGCCTTGAGTATCAGGGCATTCGTGGCTTTTGGTTTGAAGCGTAGTGAGCGATCGACGTACTCCCCGGCGAGTTGCATCTGCTTCGCTCTACTGGCAGTCAATGCCAAAGCATAGAGGGCATCAGGATCCTCGCTTTCAGCTGGAACCAATTGCTGCATAATGGCCAGCGACTGAGGTGCTGAAGCCGCCTTTTCGGTGATGGCAGCCGCCTGCAGATAGCCGGATTGTCCCTGCGCATTGGCAATCTCAACGACACGTTGAAGATGGCGGATAGTAGCTGGCAGGTCCTGTAAACGAGTGTTTAGAATGGCTGATATCTGATGTGCCTTAAGGGAGTTTGGGGCGATTTCGATCCATAGCTTTGCGGCTTTGAGTGCCTGCTGTGACTGATTGGCCTGCAGACCCAGGCCGGTGGCTCTTTCGGCAGATTTTGCATTGCGTGTTTCGATGGCGGCTTTGTATGCATAGTCAAACGCCAAGCTGGAATCACCTCGTTGGGCTGCAATTTCACCGGCAAGGGTGTTATAGATGAGCGCCGGTGTGGCGCCATTCACTTGCTTCTTGGGGGCTTGTTGCTGATCAGGGACGGTTTTGCTGGACAAATCTTTGTCAGGTACGCGGCTAACCGTAGGTGATGCGCAGCCATGGAGAAAAATGCCGAGTACAGCCAAGGTGTATAGAGGGGTTATTTTCATTGGGTTGTTTGTGATATTTCAGTGTGGGTCTAGTAAAGCGGTAAATGGCCGGAGCTGCAAGTCCTGATAGCTAGATTTACATTCCATAACATGAGATTTGGAGGTGATGGTTTGGCTCTTTTGGTGGCTCAAGGGTTAGACAGGAAATTGTTGATGTTGTTGTATTGACTTTGGTGGGGTGAGGCGTCAGAATGCCCGGCTCTCGCTAGGAGGGGTTCCCGAGTGGCCAAAGGGATCAGACTGTAAATCTGACGGCTCCGCCTTCGGAGGTTCGAATCCTCCCCCCTCCACCAGGTGAAGTTGGGAAAACGGTCGGATTGATCGTTTGTCCCGATATAACCTCCGCACTGTTTAGCGGAGGAGGATGCGAACCGAGATGAGGTTCGAGATGCCGCTGCAGGCAGTATCGAACGGCCCGGAGGCCAGGAGTAATCCTCCCCCTCCACTAGATACTAAGTTGTTAGCGGTTGTGGTGAGCGATGCGTCGCTTGGCAGCGCGGGTGTAGTTCAATGGTAGAACTTCAGCCTTCCAAGCTGAATACGTGGGTTCGATTCCCATCACCCGCTCCAAAATCTACACACTATATATAAAGGTAGTGTGGTGTGGCGGCGGTCCTGTAAGAGCGTGGCTGTCGCATGTTGTGATCCCGGTGGGCTTGTCCCTGAGGGTGACAAGGGACTAAAGGCGAATTTTGCCCAGATAGCTCAGTTGGTAGAGCACACCCTTGGTAAGGGTGAGGTCGGCAGTTCAAATCTGCTTCTGGGCTCCATTTGACAACGGCGTGCGGAAGCGCGTGAATTTATCTTTATACAATAGAGCACCTGGAGAATACTCATGTCCAAGGAAAAATTCGAACGCACAAAGCCGCATGTCAATGTGGGCACGATTGGTCACGTAGACCACGGCAAGACCACGCTGACAGCGGCCATCACCACGGTACAAGCGGCCAAGTTTGGCGGCGAGCAGCGTGCATTTGACCAGATTGATAATGCCCCGGAAGAGCGTGAGCGTGGTATTACTATCGCGACCTCGCACGTGGAGTACGAGTCAGAGTCACGTCACTATGCGCACGTGGACTGCCCCGGCCATGCGGACTACGTCAAGAACATGATCACCGGTGCGGCGCAGATGGACGGCGCGATCCTGGTGGTGTCTGCCGCAGACGGCCCCATGCCGCAGACCCGTGAGCACATCCTGCTGTCACGTCAGGTCGGCGTGCCCTACATCGTGGTCTACCTGAACAAGGCAGACATGGTGGACGACGAAGAGCTGCTGGAACTGGTCGAGATGGAAGTGCGAGAGCTGCTCGACAGCTACGAATTCCCCGGCGACGACACCCCGATCATCACGGGATCGGCGCTGAAAGCACTGGAAGGCGACACATCCGAGATCGGCAGTCAGTCCATCGACAAGCTGGTCGAGGCACTCGACAGCTACATTCCGGAGCCGGAGCGTGCGGTAGACGGCGCCTTCCTGATGCCGATCGAGGACGTATTCTCCATCTCAGGTCGCGGCACCGTGGTGACAGGGCGTATAGAGCGCGGCGTCGTCAAGGTCGGTGAAGAGATTGAGATTGTTGGTATCAAAGAGACCACCAAGACCACCTGTACGGGTGTCGAGATGTTCCGCAAGCTGCTGGATCAGGGCGAAGCGGGGGACAACGTCGGAGTCTTGTTGCGTGGAACCAAGCGAGACGAAGTCGAGCGTGGACAAGTCCTGGCACACCCGGGGAGCATTACCCCGCACACCCATTTTGAGTGTGAAGTGTACGTACTGAGCAAGGAAGAGGGTGGACGACACACGCCGTTTTTCAGCAACTACCGTCCGCAGTTTTACTTCCGTACCACGGACGTCACGGGTGCCTGTGACCTGCCTGAGGGTGTTGAAATGGTAATGCCTGGCGACAACGTCAAGATGGTCGTCAAGCTGATAGCGCCGATCGCGATGGAAGAGGGCCTTCGCTTTGCGATACGTGAAGGCGGCAGGACTGTTGGTGCCGGTGTGGTAGCCAAAATCATCGAGTAATCGAGAGATAGCGTGTGCGGGGCGCGGTCTTGGATCGCTCCCCGTTTTTAACTTTTTAGGCCAATAGCTCAATTTGGTAGAGCAGCGGTCTCCAAAACCGCAGGTTGGGGGTTCGATTCCCTCTTGGCCTGCCATTTTTTCGGCATGCAGAATATATGAGTGCGAATACCCAGGTTGAGGCATCCGGCTTCGATACCGTCAAGCTAATACTGGCGGTGGCGATTGTTGTGGGTGCAATTCTCGGCTTCTACTTTTTAGATGCCTATTCGCAGTTGCTGCGAGTCCTTGGGCTGCTGGCTCTGGTTGGCCTGGCAGCTTTTATCGTCTATCAGACGGCGGTGGGACGTACGGTTTGGAATTTTGCCTCAGCGGCGAAGGTCGAGGTTCGCAAGGTAGTGTGGCCGGGTCGTCAGGAGACGGTACAAACCACCTTGATCGTATTTGTTATGGTGCTGGTTATGGGTATCGTGCTGTGGTTGTTCGATATGATGCTGGGCGCGATCCTCAAAGCCCTGACCGGAACGGGGTAAGGAGTAGAATATGGCAATGCGTTGGTATGTGGTGCACGCCTATTCCGGCTTCGAGTCGCAGGTTCAGCGGTCGCTGACAGAGCGCATCGAGCGTCATGGCATGCAGGATAAGTTTGGCGAGATCCTGGTTCCTATTGAGGAAGTCGTGGAGATGCGCGCCGGTCAGCAGCGTCGTAGCGAGCGGAAATTTTTCCCGGGTTACGTGCTGGTGCAGATGGATATGACTGACGATACCTGGCATCTGGTCAAGGATGTGCCTAAGGTGATGGGTTTTATCGGTGGTACCGGTGACCGTCCGGCACCGATCTCTGACAAAGAGGCGGAGGCCATCCTGCATCGCATGCAGGAGGGTGTCGAGAAGCCGCGTCCGAAGGTGTTGTTTGAGCCGGGTGAGGTTGTGCGTGTGATCGATGGTCCGTTCAACGATTTTACCGGCGTGGTCGAAGAAGTTGATTACGATAAGAGTCGCTTAAAAGTTTCTGTGCTTATTTTTGGTCGCTCCACGCCGGTGGATCTGGAATTTGCACAAGTGGAGAAGGGCTAACGCCTGGAACGAAAATTTGGGTATTGGGTCTATTGCGTTGCGCCGGTGATGAGCTGCCCGGTAAAACAGATGTCCCTTGCCCGTCAGCTCATCTATTTAATCGGGGAGCTGCGGTGAGAGTCCGTAGCGTCAGCACCCGACTGAGAGGTATACATGGCTAAGAAGATAATGGCTTACATCAAGCTTCAAGTGAAGGCTGGTGAAGCTAATCCGAGTCCTCCTGTTGGTCCCGCGCTGGGCCAGCACGGTGTGAACATCATGGAGTTCTGTAAGGCGTTCAACGCCAAGACCCAGAGTGTAGAGAAGGGTCTGCCGATTCCTGTAGTGATTACCGTCTATAGTGATCGCTCTTTCACCTTTATCACTAAGACGCCGCCGGCTTCCGTGTTACTGAAAAAATCGATGGGTTTGCCTAAGGGAAGCTCCACGCCGAACACCGTCAAAGTAGGCACGGTAACCCGTGCGCAGCTGGAAGAGATTGCCAACATTAAGATGCCTGACCTCACTGCGGCTGATATGGATGCGGCGGTTCGTACCATTGCTGGCAGTGCCCGGCAGATGGGGCTTGATGTTGAGGGGGTGGAGTAAGTCATGACTAAATTGAGCAAGCGGGCAAAAGTCATTCGTGAAAAGGTTGAGTCCGGTAAGGCCTATGTGGCCGAAGAGGCATTCGGTCTACTGAAAGAAATCTCTTCCGTTAAGTTTGCCGAGTCTGTGGATGTCAGCATCAATCTTGGTGTCGACGCCAAGAAGTCAGACCAAGTGGTTCGTGGCGCTTCGGTATTGCCTCATGGTATTGGCAAGACGGTGCGTGTCGCGGTCTTTGCCCAGGGCGCTAACGCTGATGCTGCCAAAGAAGCTGGAGCCGATATTGTCGGTTTCGAAGATTTGGCTGCAGAGATCAAGGGCGGCAAGATGGATTTTGATGTTGTCGTCGCCTCTCCCGATGCCATGAGAGTAGTCGGCCAGCTGGGACAAATTCTCGGTCCTCGTGGTCTGATGCCGAATCCCAAAGTGGGAACCGTGACACCCAATGTGGCGGAAGCCGTGCAGAACGCCAAGGCTGGACAGGTGCGCTATCGTACCGACAAGGCGGGTATCATTCACTGCGCGATCGGCAACATTGATTTTGAGCCGCAGAAGCTGAAAGAAAATCTGGAATCTCTGTTGGCGGCTTTGGTGAAAGCCAAACCAAGTTCCGCGAAGGGTGTCTATCTGAAAAAGGTAACTGTCTCTTCAACGATGGGTCCAGGCCTGGTTTTGGATCAGTCGTCTCTGGTTGTTTGATGGTAAATGCATGTCGATGGCGGCTTGGCCGTAGTCGGGATGTTTTAGTGAGCTTTGGGGTGCCGGGGTTTTCCGGTGCTGTCAAAGACCGCAGGCGCATGATTGACATGCTTAATGATTGCCTGCGCAGATAGTGCACCCCCAGTCAGGATTTTTCCTGGTGATGGTGCGCGTTATGGTGTGGCACTTCTTGGTGTCACGATGTGTTGTTGGGAGACTTGCAGGTCTTCCCATTATCAGGAGGTAACGAGTTTTGGCACTCAACCTTGAGCAAAAGAAAGCCATCGTTGCCGAAGTCAGTGACGTAGCCAGCAGCGCGCTTTCCGCGGTTGCCGCTGAGTACAGGGGATTGACTGTCGGGGAGATGACAGCGTTGCGACGTGAAGCGCGCAACAATGGCGTCTACCTGCGCGTGGTCAAGAATTCCCTGGCCAGGCGTGCCGTGGAAGATACCGAATTTGCCTGCATGCAGGAAGGAATGACGGGTCCTTTGATCCTCGCCTTTTCGCAGGAAGATCCGGGTGCTGCCGCCCGCGTTATTAAGGACTTTGCCAAGGAGCATAAGCTTCTCGAAGTCAGAATGGTATCTATTGGTGGCCAGATGCTTGCCCCCAATGAGATCGATGTTCTGGCCAAGATGCCGACCTACGATCAGGCGATCAGTTTACTGATGGCCGTGATGAAGGCGCCGGTAGAGAAGCTGACTCGCACCATGAACGAGGTGCCCGGCAAGCTGGTCCGGACTGTGGCTGCGATCAAGGACGCCAAAGAGGCGGCCTGATCGGCTTTACCTAGTATCTATATCGTGCTAATCAATTTATTGGAGTTTAACAATGGCCGTTTCTAAAGAAGAGATCCTCGAGGCGATTGCTGAAATGTCTGTAATGGATGTTGTCGGTTTGATCGAGGCAATGGAAGAAAAATTTGGCGTCAGTGCCGCAGCTGCAGTTGCAGCCGCACCTGCCGCTGCTGGTGGTGCTGAAGCCGCCGTTGAAGAGAAGACCGAGTTCGACGCGGTCCTGGCTGAAATCGGCGGTAACAAGATTGCCGTCATCAAGGCTGTTCGTGCTATCACCGGTTTGGGCCTGAAAGAAGCCAAGGAAGCTGTTGAAGGTGCACCGACCGTGCTGAAGGAAGGTGTCAGCAAGGATGAGGCCGAAGAGGTCAAGAAGCAGTTGGAAGAGGCAGGCGCCAAAGCTGAGATCAAATAAGATTCTCTGCTCTACGTCTGTAAACAGGCGGAATTGGGGCTGGTGGCTTTTTGCTGCCGGCCCTTTCCCGCTTGTTGTCCGGGTGCGATAGATAGTACCCGGCGCTAGGTTCCCTGAGCCAATAAATCAGGAATGAGATCGATGCGGTTGATGTTCCCAGCGGGATGTTGAGACCGACACCGTAACCACAAAGCCTACGACACTGAGGGATGGCAGCATGGCCTATTCTTTCACCGAAAAAAAGCGTATCCGCAAAGACTTCGGCAAACGTCCCAGCATTCTGGATGTTCCGTTTCTTCTGGCGACTCAGATCGATTCTTATCGGGATTTTCTGCAGGATGGCGTCGCGCCGAATGAGCGTCAGGACGTCGGTCTGCATGCGGCCTTTAAATCGGTTATGCCGATTACCAGTTATTCCGGGAATGCAGTCCTCGAGTATGTGAATTACAAACTGGGCGAACCGGTTTTTGACGTACGCGAATGCCAACTGCGCGGCACTACCTACGCTGCACCTCTGCGCGTATTGGTGCGACTGGTGATCTACGATAAAGAGGCACCGGCGGGTTCCAAGGTTGTGAAGGATATCCGTGAGCAAGAAGTCTACATGGGCGAGCTGCCCATGATGACCGATACCGGCACCTTTGTCATTAACGGTACCGAGCGTGTCATCGTTTCACAGCTGCATCGCTCCCCAGGTGTCTTTTTTGACCATGATCGGGGTAAGACACACTCCTCAGGCAAGCTATTGTTTTCTGCCCGAGTGATTCCCTACCGTGGTTCCTGGCTCGACTTCGAATTTGACCCAAAAGATAATGTCTTTGTCCGTATCGACCGTCGCCGCAAGCTACCGGCTACTATCCTTTTGCGTGCCTTGGGCTTCGATGCTGAACAGATTATCGAGATGTTCTTCGAGACCGACACCTTCAGTCTGACCAAGCGGACATTGAGGGTCGATCTGGTGCCGGAACGACTGCGTGGCGAGACCGTGACTTTCGATATCAAAACGGGAGATCAGGTTATCGTTGAGGCGGGTCGCCGGATTACTGCCCGTCATATCCGTGAGCTGGAAAAGGCGGGTGTTAAAAAGCTGGATGTCCCTCGGGATTTTATCGTTGGCAAAGTGCTGGCTCACAATGTGGTCGACAAAGAGACCGGTGAACTGATCGCTGAGGCCAATGCCGAGCTGACTGAAGAGATATTTGATGTATTGGTCGAAAAGGGCGTAAAAAAGCTCAATACCCTCTTCACCAATGACCTGGATCATGGATCGTTTCTGTCAGAGACGCTACGCATCGACTCCACTTCCAATGAGTTAGAGGCTCAGGTTGAGATCTACCGCATGATGCGACCCGGTGAGCCGCCGACCAAGGAAGCCGCCCAGAACCTCTTCAATAATCTGTTTTTCACATCTGACCGATATGATCTTTCTGCCGTCGGTCGCATGAAGTTCAATCGTCGTCTCAGTAGAGAGGATGAAGTGGGAGAGGGCATACTCTCCAAAGAGGATATCGTCGATGTTCTGAGAGAATTGATCGATATCCGTAACGGCAACGGTGTGGTGGATGATATCGACCATCTCGGCAATCGCCGCATTCGTTGTGTGGGTGAGATGGCGGAGAATCAGTTCCGCGTCGGCCTGGTCCGTGTTGAGCGTGCCGTGAAGGAACGCCTGACCCAGGCGGAGTCCGAAGGACTGATGCCTCAGGAGATGATCAACGCCAAGCCAGTTTCTGCCGCTATCAAAGAGTTCTTTGGCTCTAGTCAGCTGTCACAGTTCATGGATCAGAATAACCCGTTGTCGGAAGTGACTCACAAACGTCGTGTGTCCGCATTGGGCCCGGGTGGTTTGGCACGAGAACGCGCCGGCTTCGAAGTGCGGGATGTCCATCCTACCCACTACGGCCGTGTCTGCCCGATTGAAACCCCTGAAGGACCGAATATCGGCTTGATCAACTCGCTTGCGGTCTACGCGCGTACCAATAGATACGGTTTTCTTGAAACCCCTTACCGTAAGGTTGTGGATAGTAAGGTAACCGATCAGATCGACTACCTGTCTGCGATCGAAGAGGGACGCTACGTTATCGCTCAGGCCAATGCACAACTAGATACGAAGGGAAAGCTGACCGATGAGTTGGTTTCTTCTCGTTTCCAGAATGAATTCACCTTGTCCACACCGGACAAAGTCCAGTACATGGACGTATCGCCCAAGCAGATAGTCTCTGTTGCTGCAGCGCTAATTCCGTTCCTGGAACATGATGATGCCAACCGCGCCCTCATGGGGTCCAACATGCAGCGCCAGGCAGTGCCAGTGCTCCGTGCCGAAAAACCACTGGTAGGCACCGGTATCGAACGCGTGGTGGCAGTGGATTCCGGCGTGACTGTTGTCTCCAAGCGCGGTGGAGAGATCGAGTCTGTCGATGCGGCGAGAATTGTGGTGCGGGTTAATGACGACGAGACCGAGGCGGGCGAGCCGGGTGTCGATATCTACAACCTGACAAAATACACGCGTTCCAATCAGAACACCTGTATCAATCAGCGTCCGCTGGTGAATGTGGGTGATCAGATTGCACGAGGTGATGTGCTGGCCGATGGTCCCTCGACCGATATGGGCGAGCTGGCATTGGGGCAAAATCTCCGTGTCGCTTTCATGCCCTGGAATGGTTACAACTTCGAAGATTCGATTCTCATCTCCGAACGTGTGGTGGAGGAAGATCGTTTCACCTCCATTCATATCGAAGAGATGACCTGCGTGGCCCGTGATACCAAACTGGGTCCTGAGGAGATCACCGGTGATATCCCGAATGTGGGTGAGGCGGCGCTCTCGAAATTGGATGAGTCGGGTATCGTCTATATCGGTGCTGAAGTGCACGAGAGCGACATCCTGGTGGGCAAGGTCACACCCAAGGGCGAGTCACAGCTGACGCCTGAGGAGAAGTTGCTGCGCGCCATCTTCGGTGAGAAGGCATCCGATGTGAAAGACACCTCACTGCGCGTCTCCTCCGGCATGGTCGGTACGGTTATCGATGTTCAGGTCTTCACCCGTGACGGTGTAGAAAAGGATGCTCGCGCACTGCAGATCGAGCAGGTCGAGTTGGATCGGGTACGCAAGGACCTGGATGATCAGCTGCGAATCATGGAGGACGATACCTTTAACCGTATCGAGAAGATGCTGTTGGGTAAGCTGGTTGACGGTGGTCCTAACCATATCAAAGCGGGGACAAAGGTCACCAAAGGGTATCTGACGGAAATCGAACGCGATAAGTGGCTGGAGATACGCCTGCGCAATGAGGATGCAGCCGCCCAGTTGGAGACGATTGCCGAGCAGATCAAGGCTCAGCGTGAAGACTTCCGTAATAAATACGAGGAGAAGAAACGCAAGCTGACAGCCGGTGATGACCTGGCACCGGGTGTGCTGAAGATGGTCAAGTGCTATGTGGCCGTTAAGCGCCGGGTGCAACCTGGAGACAAGATGGCCGGACGCCACGGTAACAAGGGTGTTATCTCGACCATCGTGCCGGTCGAGGATATGCCGTTCGATGAGCATGGCGAACCGGTGGATATTGTGTTGAACCCCCTCGGCGTACCTTCCCGAATGAATGTCGGGCAGGTACTGGAAACCCATCTGGGTTTTGCCGCCAAGGGTGTCGGGCGCCGTATTGGTGCGATGCTTGAAGAGCAGGTGAAGATGGCTGAAGTGAGGAAGTTCCTCGATAAGGTCTACAACACCAGCGGTAAGAAGGAAGATATAGGTTCCATGACCGATGAAGAGGTTGTGGCCATGTGTAACAACCTGCGCGGTGGTGTGCCCATGGCGACACCGGTTTTCGATGGTGCGCATGAGACCGAAGTCAAACAGATGCTGGAACTGGCAGGATTGCCAGAGAGTGGACAGTGCAAGCTGTTCGATGGCCGAACCGGCGAGTCCTTCGAGCGCGACGTTACAGTGGGTTATATGTACATGCTTAAGCTCAACCATCTGGTCGATGACAAGATGCATGCGCGTTCAACCGGTCCATACAGCCTGGTTACCCAGCAACCCCTGGGTGGTAAGGCGCAGTTTGGTGGACAACGCTTTGGTGAGATGGAGGTCTGGGCGCTGGAGGCTTACGGTGCTGCCTATACCTTGCAAGAAATGCTTACCGTCAAGTCGGACGACGTCAATGGCCGCACCCGGATGTATAAAAACATCGTGGATGGCAACCATCAGATGGAGGCAGGTATGCCCGAGTCGTTCAACGTGCTGGTTAAAGAGATTCGTTCTCTGGCCATCAATATCGAATTGGAACAGGACTGAGGCACTGACTCAGGTCAGTAACCGAATGCAGGAGAGACGATCTTGAAAGATCTACTGAATATTCTTAAGCAGCAGGGTCAGACTGAAGACTTCGACGCCATCCGTATTGGCTTGGCGTCGCCGGACATGATCCGTTCCTGGTCCTATGGCGAAGTGAAGAAGCCGGAGACCATCAACTATCGTACCTTCAAGCCGGAACGTGACGGTCTATTCTGTGCCAAGATCTTTGGCCCGGTTAGCGACTACGAGTGTCTTTGCGGCAAGTACAAGCGCCTTAAACATCGCGGTGTAGTGTGTGAGAAGTGTGGTGTCGAAGTGACGCTGGCTAAAGTGCGCCGTGAACGTATGGGTCACATCGAGTTGGCCAGTCCGGTAGCGCATATCTGGTTCCTCAAATCGCTGCCGTCACGTATCGGTCTCCTGATGGATATGACCCTGCGCGATATTGAGCGGGTGCTCTATTTCGAATCCTTCGTGGTTGTCGATCCCGGTATGACACCGCTTGAGCGCGGTCAGTTGCTGACCGACGAGCAGTATCTCGATGCCATCGAAGAGAATGGTGACGAATTCGACGCTCGCATGGGCGCCGAAGCGGTCTATGAGCTGCTGAAGACGATTGATATCCCGCAAGAGGTCAAGCGACTGCGTGAGGATATTCAAGGCACCAACTCCGAGACCAAGATCAAGAAATTCACCAAGCGCTTGAAGTTGCTGGAATCTCTGCTGGATTCCGGTAATCGCCCCGAGTGGATGGTGATGACAGTTCTGCCGGTATTGCCGCCGGAGTTGCGTCCACTTGTTCCCTTGGATGGCGGTCGTTTTGCAACTTCCGATCTTAACGACCTCTATCGCCGGGTGATCAATCGTAATAATCGTCTGAAACGCCTGCTCGATCTCAATGCGCCCGATATCATCGTGCGGAACGAAAAGCGTATGCTGCAGGAATCGGTTGATGCCTTGTTGGATAATGGCCGTCGTGGCCGTGCCATCACCGGCACCAACCGCCGTCCGCTGAAATCTCTTGCCGACATGATCAAAGGTAAGCAGGGTCGCTTTCGTCAGAATCTGCTCGGTAAGCGCGTCGATTATTCCGGTCGTTCGGTTATCGTGGTGGGTCCGACGCTCAAGTTGCACCAGTGTGGTCTGCCCAAGCGTATGGCACTGGAGCTGTTCAAGCCCTTTATCTTCAGCAAGCTTCAACTGCGTGGTCTGGCCACTACCATCAAGGCGGCAAAGAAGCTGGTCGAGCGTGGTACTGGTGATGTGTGGGATATCCTCGAAGAGGTCATCCGTGAGCATCCTGTCATGCTCAATCGTGCACCCACCCTGCATCGTCTCGGTATCCAGGCCTTCGAGCCGGTACTGATCGAAGGTAAGGCAATCCAGCTTCATCCGCTGGTTTGTACTGCGTTCAACGCAGACTTCGACGGTGACCAGATGGCGGTCCATGTGCCGCTATCTCTGGAAGCGCAGTTGGAAGCGCGCAGCCTGATGATGTCGACCAACAATATTCTTTCGCCTGCCAATGGCGATCCCATCATCGTGCCTTCCCAGGATGTGGTGTTGGGTCTCTATTTCATGACCCGCGAGCGGGTCAATGCGCTAGGTGAGGGCATGGTCTTCGCGGACCCAGACGAGGCAAAACGTGCCTACGAGGCTGGAAAAGCGGACCTTCAGGCCAGAGTAAAAGTTCGCCTGCGCGAAGTGGTGCAGGATGAGAGTGGTGAAAGAACAGAAGCCACAAAGATCGTCGATACCACGATCGGACGTACGATCGTCTTTTCCATCGTGCCGGAAGGTCTCCCGTTCGAGAGTGTGGACCAGCCCATGGGTAAAAAGCAGATCTCGAATCTGATTAATGCCTGCTATCGTCAGCTGGGACTGAAGGACACCGTGATCTTTGCTGATCAGCTGATGTATATGGGTTTTCGCTACGCGACCCGAGCAGCTGTCTCTTTCTGCTCAAATGACATGGTAGTCCCTGAAGAGAAGGGCGATATTCTGTCTCGCGCTGAGGCCGAGGTTAAGGAGATCGAAAATCAGTATACCTCCGGTTTGGTGACCAACGGCGAACGTTACAACAAGGTGGTCGATATCTGGTCTCATACTAACGACCAGGTGGCGAAGGCGATGATGGGCAAACTGGGTAAGGAGAAAGTGGCTGACCGCGAAGGAAAAGAAGTAGAGCAGGACTCCTTTAACTCAGTCTACATGATGGCCGATTCCGGTGCTCGTGGTTCAGCGGCGCAGATTCGTCAGCTGGCTGGTATGCGTGGCCTGATGGCCAAACCTGATGGCTCCATTATCGAAACACCCATCACGGCTAACTTCCGTGAAGGTCTTGACGTTCTACAGTACTTCATCTCCACGCATGGTGCTCGTAAGGGTCTGGCGGATACGGCGTTGAAGACCGCTAACTCAGGTTATCTGACCCGGCGCCTGGTTGATGTTGCGCAGGACATGGTGGTACTCGAGGAGGACTGCGGTACCGACGGAGGTCTGCTGATGCAGCCGATCATCGAAGGTGGTGACGTGGTCACGCCTCTGCGTGAGCGCATCCTCGGACGGGTTACCGCAGAGAACGTTTTACGCCCCAGTACCGACGAGATAGTCTGCGAAGTAGGCACCCTGCTGGACGAGGCCTGGGTAGAAAAGCTCGAAGTTGCTGGTGTCGACCATATGATGGTGAGATCCGCGATTACCTGTAAGGCCAAAGTAGGTGCTTGCGCCAAATGCTATGGTCGTGACTTGGCTCGTGGTCATGAGGTCAACATGGGCGAATCGGTCGGCGTCATTGCAGCGCAGTCCATTGGTGAGCCCGGCACCCAGCTGACTATGCGGACGTTCCACATTGGTGGCGCAGCCTCCCGTTCCGCTGCGATCAATAACATACAGGTCAAGGCGGCAGGCATCGTCAAGCTGCACAACATCAAGACTGTCAAGCATGCTGCAGGACACCTGGTGGCCACATCACGTTCCGGTGAGCTGACAATTGTTGATGACGTGGGCCGCGAACGTGAGCGGTACAAACTGCCATATGGTGCCGTTCTGCATGTAGAAGATGGAACCGCAGTTGAGGGCGGACAGATCGTTGCCAACTGGGATCCTCACACCCATCCGGTCATCACCGAAGTGGATGGTGTACTTCGATTCGTGGATTTTGTCGACGGCGTGACCGTACAGAAGAAGACCGATGAAGTCACCGGGCTCAGCTCCCTTGAGGTTATTGATCCGAAACAGCGTCCGCCAGCTGGCAAAGATATTCGTCCGATGGTCAAGCTGGTTGACGAAAAAGGCAAAGATCTCAATATTGCAGGCACCGATATTCCTGCTCACTACTATCTACCGGCAAATGCGGTGGTCAGTGTTCAGGATGGCGCGGATGTTGTCGTGGGTGACGTGCTGGCGCGTATTCCTCAAGAGTCCTCTAAGACCCGTGATATCACCGGTGGTTTGCCACGGGTGGCGGATCTCTTCGAGGCACGTAAACCAAAAGATCCCGCTATCCTGGCCGAGGCAACGGGTACGGTCAGCTTCGGTAAGGACACCAAGGGTAAGCAGCGTTTGATCATCACTGATGCGGATGGCGAACAGCATGAGGAGTTGATTCCTAAGTGGCGCCACGTGAACGTGTTCGAAGGTGAGCAGGTGGTGAAGGGCGAAATGATCTCTGATGGAGAGCTCAATCCACACGACATCCTGCGTCTGAAAGGCGTGACTGACTTGGCCGAGTATCTGGTCAAAGAGATCCAAGACGTCTATCGCCTGCAGGGTGTAAAAATCAATGATAAGCATATCGAGGTCATCATCCGGCAGATGTTGCGTAAAATCGAGATCACCCGGCCGGGAGACAGCAAATTCCTGAAAGGTGAGCAGATTGAGAGGTCTGCACTGGTGGAAGAGACTGAGAAGTTGGCGGCAGAGGGCAAGCATACAGCGCTCTTTGTGCCGCTGTTACTGGGTATCACCAAGGCCTCCCTGGCTACGGAGTCTTTTATCTCTGCAGCTTCTTTCCAGGAGACCACCCGAGTGCTTACCGAGGCAGCAGTCCGTGGTCTCGGCGACCGACTGAACGGCTTGAAAGAAAACGTGATCGTCGGACGTCTGATTCCGGCCGGAACTGGACTCTCGTACCATACCGAGCGCCGTCGTCGGCGTCAGGAAGAGCTCATGGAGCCTGAGGGCAAGCCTGGGCTCGTGGTCGAAGAAGTGGAGCAGGCCTTTAAAGAGGCGCTGAATACCCCTGAAGCTGAGTGATCATTTAGGGACAAGGCGATTACGGTCCCTTGACAAGCGAATAGAGCAAGCATAGAATGCGCGCTCTTTAGACAGGCCGGCCCATGCTGGCCTGTCGTTTCTGATGCTCATAACGGCGGCTAAGCCGTTGTTGGGTAAAGTTATTTTTAGCCAGAGAAATCGGGCCGTCCTAGTGCGAAGCACGACTAAAAGGACAGTCATCGCTTTCTTCGGTGTTTTTTTTGCTTTACCGCAAACAGTCAACGTCCCTGGAGACGGAGTTAGATGGCGACAATTAACCAGCTGGTGCGTAAGCCCAGGAAACGTAAAGTCCAGAAGAGTAATGTGCCGGCACTGGAGGCCTGTCCGCAGCGCCGTGGTGTTTGTACTCGTGTTTATACCACGACACCGAAAAAGCCAAACTCAGCCTTGCGTAAAGTGGCGCGTGTTCGCCTGACCAACGGCTACGAGGTCACCAGTTATATCGGTGGTGAGGGACACAATCTCCAGGAGCATTCGGTTGTGCTGATTCGTGGTGGGCGTGTGAAGGATTTACCAGGTGTTCGTTACCACACGGTGCGTGGCAGTCTGGATACGTCGGGTGTAGAAAAGCGCCGTCAGGGCCGCTCCAAATACGGTGCCAAGCGACCGAAAGGTTAGTGGCTACGCAGTACAAGATTTACTTACAGGGTTGAGATAGAGCGATGCCTAGAAGAAGAGTTGCGGGGCGGCGGGAGATCCTGCCGGATCCAAAGTTTAAAAGCCAGATGCTGACCAAGTTCATCAATATGGTGATGGTCGATGGTAAAAAATCGGTTGCTGAGAAGATTCTCTATGGCGCCCTGGATGGGGTGGTCGAGAAGCGTGGCGGTGAGCCGCTGGATTTGCTGGAGACTGCGCTTGAAAATGTGCGCCCGCTGGTCGAGGTTAAGTCTCGTCGTGTGGGTGGTGCAACTTATCAGGTGCCGGTTGAAGTGCGTCCTAATCGTCGTAATTCATTGGCAATGCGCTGGTTGATTGATGCTTCCAGGAAGCGTAGCGAAAAATCCATGGCAATGCGCCTGGCGGGTGAGTTGATGGATGCTGCGGAGAACAAGGGTTCGGCTGTCAAAAAGAAAGATGACACGCACCGCATGGCGGAAGCGAACAAGGCCTTCTCGCACTATCGCTGGTAAGCGACCAAATAACCCTTAATTTAGCTCTTTAAAAACAGGTTTGTAACGTGGCACGGAAAACTCCTATCGAGCGCTATCGCAATATCGGTATCATGGCGCACATCGATGCTGGTAAAACGACGACGACTGAGCGTGTGCTCTACTACACGGGTGTGTCTCACAAGATTGGTGAGGTGCATGACGGTGCGGCTACCATGGATTGGATGGAGCAGGAGCAGGAGCGTGGTATTACCATCACTTCGGCCGCCACGACCTGTTTCTGGAGCGGTATGGGGCAGCAATTCCCCGAGCATCGCTTCAATATTATCGATACTCCCGGACACGTGGACTTTACCATTGAGGTGGAGCGTTCCCTGCGTGTGCTTGACGGTGCGGTCTTCGTGCTGTGCGCTGTGGGTGGTGTCGAACCCCAGTCAGAGACCGTTTGGCGTCAGGCCAACAAATACAATGTCCCCCGTATGGCGTTCGTCAATAAGATGGATCGTATGGGCGCGGACTTCTTTCGTGTGGTCGGTCATCTGAAGGATCGTCTTGGTGCCAATGCGGTGCCGATCCAGGTGCCTGTGGGTGCCGAAGAAGATTTCAAGGGCGTTATCGACCTTATTAAGATGAAGTCCATCGTCTGGAGTGAAGAGAATATGGGCGCTCAGTTTGAGTACGCCGATATTCCAGCAGACCTGCAGGATACTTGCGACGAGTGGCGCGAGCATATGGTTGAGGCTGCAGCAGAAGGCAACGACGAGTTGATGGAAAAGTATCTGGAAGAGGGTGATCTTTCAGAGGAAGAGATCCTTGAGGGTTTGCGCCAGCGTACCTTGCGTTTGGAGATTGTGCCGGTTACTTGTGGTTCTGCATTCAAGAACAAGGGTGTGCAGGCGGTTCTCGATAAGATTATCGAAGTAATGCCCTCGCCTGTCGATGTACCTGCGATCAGCGGTATCCTGGATGACGCGGATGGAACCGAAGAAGAGCGTCCTTCGGATGACAATGCACCCTTTGCTGCATTGGCTTTCAAAGTTGCGACTGACCCCTTTGTCGGCACCTTGACCTTCTTCCGTGTTTACTCCGGCGTGCTGAAGTCAGGTGATTCTGTCTACAATCCGGTCAAGGGCAAGAAGGAGCGTGTCGGGCGTATTTTGCAGATGCACTCTAATTCTCGCGAAGAGATCAAAGAAGTATTGGCCGGCGATATTGCTGCTGCGGTAGGTCTCAAGGATGTCACTACGGGTGACACACTGTGTGCCCTGGACAAGCCAATTACCCTGGAGCGAATGGAGTTCCCTGAGCCTGTTATCTCCGTCGCTGTAGAGCCTAAGACTAAGAGTGACCAGGAGAAGATGGGTATTGCGCTTTCCAAGTTGGCGCAGGAAGATCCCTCATTCCGTGTCGCTTCTGATGAAGAGTCAGGTCAGACGATTATCTCTGGCATGGGTGAGCTGCATCTCGATATCATCGTCGACCGTATGCGCCGCGAGTTCAATGTGGAAGCCAACGTTGGTGCTCCCCAGGTGGCCTATCGCGAGACCATCCGTAAGTCCATTGAGCAGGAAGGTAAGTTTGTACGTCAGTCGGGTGGTCGTGGTCAGTTCGGTCATGTCTATCTGCGTATAGAGCCGCAAGAGGCGGGCGTGGGCTACGAGTTCGTCAATCAGATCGTTGGTGGTGCTGTGCCGCGTGAATATATACCCGCGGTCGACAAGGGCGTGCAGGAATCCATGGGCAACGGTGTTATCGCGGGTTACCCCGTGGTTGATGTCAAGGTTACGCTTTACGATGGCTCTTACCATGACGTTGATTCCAGTGAAATGGCTTTCAAGATCGCGGGCTCTATGTGTTTCAAAGAGGGTGCTCGCAGTGCCAAGCCGGTTCTTCTTGAACCGATGATGAAAGTAGAAGTCATCACTCCGGAAGAATACATGGGTGATGTCATGGGCGATCTTAATAGTCGTCGCGGTCTTGTTCAGGGTATGGATGACACCCCGGCTGGCAGGCAGATCAAGGCTGAAGTGCCGCTGTCCGCAATGTTCGGTTATGCGACCGACCTGCGTTCTGCGACTCAAGGCCGCGCCAATTACAGCATGGAATTCGCTAAATATTCAGAGGTGCCGGCCAGCATAGCCGACGCCATTATCAAGAAACAGTAATCGGGTATAGGGGTAGCACTGTGTCCAAGGAAAAATTCGAACGCACAAAGCCGCATGTCAATGTGGGCACGATTGGTCACGTAGACCACGGCAAGACCACGCTGACAGCGGCCATCACCACGGTACAAGCGGCCAAGTTTGGCGGCGAGCAGCGTGCATTTGACCAGATTGATAATGCCCCGGAAGAGCGTGAGCGTGGTATTACTATCGCGACCTCGCACGTGGAGTACGAGTCAGAGTCACGTCACTATGCGCACGTGGACTGCCCCGGCCATGCGGACTACGTCAAGAACATGATCACCGGTGCGGCGCAGATGGACGGCGCGATCCTGGTGGTGTCTGCCGCAGACGGCCCCATGCCGCAGACCCGTGAGCACATCCTGCTGTCACGTCAGGTCGGCGTGCCCTACATCGTGGTCTACCTGAACAAGGCAGACATGGTGGACGACGAAGAGCTGCTGGAACTGGTCGAGATGGAAGTGCGAGAGCTGCTCGACAGCTACGAATTCCCCGGCGACGACACCCCGATCATCACGGGATCGGCGCTGAAAGCACTGGAAGGCGACACATCCGAGATCGGCAGTCAGTCCATCGACAAGCTGGTCGAGGCACTCGACAGCTACATTCCGGAGCCGGAGCGTGCGGTAGACGGCGCCTTCCTGATGCCGATCGAGGACGTATTCTCCATCTCAGGTCGCGGCACCGTGGTGACAGGGCGTATAGAGCGCGGCGTCGTCAAGGTCGGTGAAGAGATTGAGATTGTTGGTATCAAAGAGACCACCAAGACCACCTGTACGGGTGTCGAGATGTTCCGCAAGCTGCTGGATCAGGGCGAAGCGGGGGACAACGTCGGAGTCTTGTTGCGTGGAACCAAGCGAGACGAAGTCGAGCGTGGACAAGTCCTGGCACACCCGGGGAGCATTACCCCGCACACCCATTTTGAGTGTGAAGTGTACGTACTGAGCAAGGAAGAGGGTGGACGACACACGCCGTTTTTCAGCAACTACCGTCCGCAGTTTTACTTCCGTACCACGGACGTCACGGGTGCCTGTGACCTGCCTGAGGGTGTTGAAATGGTAATGCCTGGCGACAACGTCAAGATGGTCGTCAAGCTGATAGCGCCGATCGCGATGGAAGAGGGCCTTCGCTTTGCGATACGTGAAGGCGGCAGGACTGTTGGTGCCGGTGTGGTATCCAAAATCATCGAGTAAGAGATAATGGCTAACCAGAGAATTCGAATTCGTCTGAAAGCGTTTGATCATCGTCTGATCGATCAATCCGCACGAGAAATCGTGGAAACTGCCAAGCGCACTGGTGCGCAGGTGCGTGGCCCGATTCCGCTGCCGACAAAAAATGAGCGTTTCACCATACTTGTCTCTCCGCATGTCAATAAAGATGCGCGAGATCAGTATGAGATTCGTACCCACAAACGTCTGTTGGATATTGTAGAGCCGACAGACAAGACTGTGGATGCGTTGATGAAGCTCGATTTGGCTGCCGGTGTTGACGTGCAGATCAAACTGAACTGAGGTTAAGAAGATGGCGATTGGAATAGTCGGCCGAAAGGCAGGAATGACCCGGGTCTTCACAGACGAGGGTGTTTCGGTTCCTGTTACTGTTATAGAGGTAGCGCCTAACCTTGTTGCGCAACTTAAGCGTGAAGAGAGCGATGGTTATCTGTCTGTTCAGGTAACTTCAGGCGCGCGTAAAACTTCTCGAGTGAGTAAGCCAGAAACCGGCCACTTCGCCAAAGCGGGTGTGGAGGCTGGTCGAGGACTCTGGGAGTTTCGTGCCGAAGCTTCCGATCTTGAGGGTGTCGAGGTTGGTAGTGAGATTAAAATTGATCGCTTTGAGGTGGGTCAGTTGGTTGATGTTCGCGGACGCACTCAAGGTAAGGGTTTTCAGGGTGGTGTAAAGCGTCATAACTTTCGAATGCAGGACGCAACCCAT
This sequence comes from Candidatus Thiodiazotropha sp. (ex Gloverina cf. vestifex), assembly GCA_025656435.1. Taxonomy (GTDB): domain Bacteria; phylum Pseudomonadota; class Gammaproteobacteria; order Chromatiales; family Chromatiaceae; genus Thiodiazotropha. Next base: position 23,592 of record JAHXHT010000001.1, read on the forward strand.
GGTAACTCGCTGTCTCATCGCGCACCAGGTTCCATCGGGCAGTGCCAGACTCCGGGCCGGGTATTCAAAGGCAAAAAAATGGCCGGGCATATGGGCGCAGCACAGCGTTGCCAGCAGAATCTCGAAGTGGTTCGCGTTGATACTGAGCGTAATCTGCTGCTGGTCAAAGGCGCTGTTCCTGGCTCGAAGGGTGGTGATGTGATCGTCACGCCAGCCGTGAAGATGAAGAATAAAGGGTGACTTTCATGGATCTCAATGTACAAACAGCTGTAGGTGCACAGACACTTCAAGTGTCCGATGAGGTCTTTGGCGCTGACTTTAAGGAAGCGCTGATCCATCAGGTGGTGACAGCTCACATGGCTGCAGCACGGGCAGGTACAAAGGCACAGAAGAACCGGGCAGCTGTTCGTGGTGGTGGTGCAAAACCTTTCCGACAAAAAGGCACAGGTCGAGCGCGTGCGGGTACCAGCAGGAGTCCGATCTGGCGTAGCGGTGGTGTGAATTTCGCTGCCAGTCCACGCAACTTTGCGCAGAAGGTCAATCGCAAGATGTTTCGAGGCGCGATTCGCTCCATCCTCTCTGAGTTGAATCGTCAGGAGCGTCTCGTAGTTGTCGACGAGATCAATATCGCGGCGCCGAAGACCAAAGAATTGGTTTCAAAACTGAAGGGTATGGATCTGAGGGATGTACTAATCGTGGCGGTCAATCCGGACGAAAACCTCTATCTTGCAGCTCGTAACCTATATGGCGTTGATGTCTGTGAGGTTAATGATATCGATCCGGTGAGCCTGGTTGCCTATGAAAAGGTCATGGTCACGGAAGGTGCGGTGAAGAAACTTGAGGAGCGCTTGGCATGAATAACGAACGTCTCATGAAAGTGCTGCTCAGCCCATTGGTATCAGAGAAAAGCAGTGTTATAGCCGATGCCAATCAACAGTACACCTTTCGCGTTGCCACTGATGCAACCAAGCGGGAAATAGCCAAAGCCGTCGAAAAGCTTTTTGAGGTTCAGGTTGAATCCGTAAAAGTCATCAACGTGAAAGGTAAGCAGAAGCGTTTTGGTAATATCCAAGGTAAACGCCCTGACTGGAAAAAAGCATACGTTCGTCTTAAGCCCGGTAGCGAAATTGATTTCGCGGCCGGAGCATAAGCAATTAAAACAGGATTGGGATTATGGCAGTCGTAAAATCTAAACCAACCTCTGCAGGCCGCAGATTCGTGGTCAAGGTTGTCAATGCCGACCTGCATAAGGGCGAACCTCATGGTCCGCTGCTGGCAAAAAAGAGCAAGTCAGGCGGTCGTAACAACAACGGTCGCATCACGACGAGGCATCGCGGCGGTGGTCACAAGCAGCGTTATCGTGTGATCGATTTCAAGCGCAACAAGGAAGGTATTCCTGCAGTTGTCGAGCGCCTTGAGTACGATCCTAACCGGACGGCTCATATTGCACTGATTCGCTATGCGGATGGTGAGCGTTCATACATCATCGCACCTAGCAGTCTGCACGCAGGTGACAAGATCGAGTCCGGTAGTGGAGCGCCCATCAAAACGGGTAACTGCCTGCCGTTAAGAAACATCCCTATGGGATCTGTCGTGCATTGTATTGAAATGAAGCCTGGCAAGGGTGCACAGATGGCGCGCTCGGCTGGTGCTTCTGTTCAGTTGGTTGCACGTGAAGGCGAGCATGCCACTCTGCGACTTCGTTCCGGCGAAATGCGCAAGGTACCTGCAGACTGCAGAGCAGTCATCGGTGAAGTGTCAAATTCCGAGCACAATCTTCGCTCTCTGGGTAAGGCTGGGGCAGCACGCTGGAAGGGTATTCGCCCGACCGTGCGAGGTGTCGCAATGAACCCGGTTGATCACCCGCATGGTGGTGGTGAAGGTCGTACATCCGGCGGTCGCCATCCGGTCTCTCCATGGGGGACGCCGACCAAGGGTTATAAGACCCGTACTAACAAGCGTACGAACAAAATGATCGTACGTCGTCGAAATCGTAAATAAATGATTAGGGGTTAGAGTCGTGCCACGTTCAATCAGAAAAGGGCCATTTATCGACCACCATCTTGCTAAGAAAGTGGATGATGCCGTAGCTCAGAACAACAAACGACCGATCAAGACCTGGTCGCGTAGATCAGTCGTTTTGCCGGAAATGGTAGGTCTAACCATTGCGGTGCACAATGGAAGACAGCATGTCCCTGTACTGATCTCAGAAAACATGGTCGGACATAAATTGGGCGAATTCGCACAGACTCGAACCTATCGTGGTCACGCTGCGGATAGAAAGTCCAAGTAGAGGATTAGATGATGCAGACAACAGCTAAATTGCGCCATGCCCGCATCGCAGCTCAGAAAGGGCGATTGGTGGCAGACCAGATTCGTGGCTTACCTGTAGAGCAGGCACTAAATATTCTTGCGTTCAGCAAGAAAAAGGGTGCCGTGCTGGTTAAAAAGGTACTTGAGTCAGCCATTGCCAATGCCGAGCATAACGAAGGTGCTGATATCGATGAGCTGACAGTGTCCGCCGTCAGCGTAGACGAAGGGCCTACCATGAAGCGCATACGTGCTCGGGCTAAAGGCCGTGCATCCCGGATTCTAAAGCGAACCAGTCACATTAATGTGACTGTCGCAGATAAGTAACAGGCAAGAGAGGCCGAAATGGGTCAGAAAGTACATCCAACTGGTATACGGCTCGGTATCGTTAAAGACTGGACGTCTAAGTGGTATGCAGATTCAAAGCATTATGCGGATCTGCTGAATAACGATCTCGAAGTGCGTGAGTTTCTGAAAAAGCGTCTGTCACAGGCCTCAGTCAGTCGTATTCAGATTGATCGCCCAGCCAATAACGCACACATCACTGTTCATACTGCTCGCCCAGGTTTGGTGATCGGTAAGAAAGGTGAGGATATCGATGCGTTGAGGGCTGAGGTCTCTAGCATGATGGGCGTTCCTGTCCACATGAGCATTGAAGAGATCCGCAAGCCTGAGCTTGATGCCCAGCTTGTCGCTGAAGGCATTGCTCAGCAACTGGAACGTCGTGTCATGTTCAGACGTGCCATGAAACGTTCTGTTCAAAACGCCATGCGTCTAGGTGCTGGCGGCATCAAGGTAAATATCGGTGGCCGTTTGAATGGCGCTGAAATCGCGCGCTCGGAATGGTATCGCGAGGGTCGTGTCCCCCTGCATACACTGCGTGCCGATATCGATTACGGATTTGCAGAAGCTAACACGACATACGGCATTATTGGTGTGAAAGCATGGATCTTCAAAGGCGAAGTCTTTGGGGATCGCGAAGAAGTGAAAGCCGAATCTAAGCCTAAAATTAAGGCTGCACCGGCGGGAAAGAGGTCGTAAGTCATGTTACAGCCAAAACGAACAAAGTTTCGCAAGCAGCATAAGGGACGCAATCGCGGTTTGGCCTTTGCGGGTAGTGATGTCTCTTTCGGCGAGTTTGGATTGAAGTCTACGGGTCGTGGGCGAATCACAGCTCGTCAGATTGAGTCTGCTCGTCGTGCAATAACTCGACACGTCAAACGTGGTGGGAAAATCTGGATTCGTGTTTTTCCCGATAAGCCTATTACCAAGAAACCCTTGGAAGTTCGTCAGGGTAAAGGTAAGGGTAATGTTGAGTACTGGGTAGCGCAGATCCAACCTGGTCGCATGCTGTATGAAATTGAAGGAATATCCGAGGAACTGGCGCGTGAAGCATTTGCTCTTGCTTCAGCGAAGCTGCCTGTCTCCACCACCTTTGTGAAGCGGACGGTGATGTAGTGAAAGCAACAGAATTACGTCAAAAATCAAAGGATGAACTGAACACGACTCTTGATGAGTTGCTGAAAGAGCAGTTCAACCTGCGCATGCAGCGTGGAACCGGTCAATTGTCACGTCCATCCCGCATGAATGAAGTGCGAAAAGATATTGCGCGCATAAAAACTCTTATGAACGAAAAACAGTTGGGTGATGCATCATGAGTGAACAGGAATCCAACAACCGTACACTGGTGGGCCAGGTGACCAGCGATTCGATGGATAAGTCGATCACGGTTTCTGTTGAGCGCCGTGTAAAGCATCCTGTCTATGGAAAGTTTTTACGTCGTTCCACCAAGGTTCATGCACATGATGAGACAAACGAGTGTCACATTGGCGATACCGTGATGGTTGAGCAGTGCCGACCCCTGTCTAAAACCAAGACATGGCGTTTGGTGAAAGTGCTGGAGCGTGCTAGCTGACATTTATTGTCAAGCAGGCGACCAATCTAACTATTTGGAATTAGGGCAATACCATGATTCAGATGCAGACCAACCTCAGTGTGGCTGACAACAGCGGCGCTAAGCGCGTTCAGTGCATAAAAGTGCTTGGTGGTTCTCATCGCCGCTATGCGGGTATCGGAGACATTGTAAAAGTCAGTGTTAAAGATGCCATCCCACGCGGTAAAGTAAAAAAAGGCGATGTTTACAACGCTGTCGTTGTGCGCACAAAAAAGGGTGTTCGTCGCCCGGATGGCTCCGTTATCCGTTTTGATTCGAATGCAGCAGTATTACTCAATAATACCCTGCAGCCGATCGGCACACGTATTTTCGGCCCTGTTACCCGTGAATTAAGGAGTGAGCGCTTTATGAAAATTATTTCGCTGGCTCCAGAAGTTTTGTGAGGCAACATAAATGGCAAACAAGATAAAGAAGGGTGACGAGGTAGTCGTCATTGCAGGTAAAGACAAGGGAAAGCGTGGAAGCGTTATCCGGATCCTGGATAATGATCGCCTAGTCGTCGAAAACGTCAATATGGCAAAAAAGCATACCAAGCCTAATCCTAACAAGGGTGAGCCAGGTGGTATCCTTGATAAAGAAATGCCGCTGCACATTTCCAATGTGGCCCTCTACAACCCGACCACTGACAAAGGTGATCGGGTAGGCTTTAAAATTCTTGAAGACGGCAAGAAGGTTCGAGTATTCAAATCGAATCAAGAAGTCGTTGATATCTAAGGCGTGATAAGACATGGCTAGGTTACAGCAACACTACAAAGAGACGGTTGTCCAGGATCTAATGGGCAAGTTTCAGTTTAAGAGCGTCATGCAAGTGCCAAAAATCACTAAAATCACCTTGAATATGGGTGTTGGTGAGGCAATCGGTGACAAGAAGGTTCTCGAATTCGCAGTCAACGACATGGAAAAGATTGCAGGTCAGAAAGTGGTGATCACCCATGCCCGTAAATCCATCGCTGGCTTCAAGCTCAGAGAGGGATGGCCCATAGGCTGTAAGGTGACGCTTCGTAGAGAGCAGATGTACGAATTTCTAGATCGTCTTATCAGCGTTGCCATTCCACGTATACGAGATTTCCGTGGTATGAGTGCTAAAGCATTTGATGGGCGTGGAAACTACTCTATGGGCGTCAAAGAGCAGATCATTTTCCCTGAAATTGATTACGATAAGATTGATGCACTGCGTGGTATGGACATCACGATTACTACCACGGCAAAGAACGATGAGGAAGGTCGCGCCCTCCTTGAAGCCTTTAAATTCCCTTTCAAGAGCTGAGTTCAGATATGGCTAAAAAGAGCATGATCGCACGCGAAACAAAGCGTGCAAAAACAGCAAACCGCTTCGCCGCCAAACGTGAAGCCCTAAAGGCTGTGATCAAAAACCCGAACAGCAGCTTTGAAGAGATCGAAAAAGCCACGCTGATGATGCAGAAGCTGCCGAGAGATGCCAGCCCGGCAAGAAAGCATAATCGCTGCAGGGTTACAGGTCGTCCTCATGGTTACTATCGTAAGTTCGGCCTCTGCCGCAATAAATTGCGTGAAGCAGCCATGCGTGGTGATGTGCCCGGTCTTGTAAAAGCAAGCTGGTAACAGTATAATTTCGCGCTTTTCCGGGCTCACGTGGCCCGGTTTTGCTATTTTTTGGTATCGCGTCGTAAAGGCGGACTGACCTTAGGAGCTCATCAATGAGTATGTCGGATCCCATCGCGGATATGCTTACACGCATCCGTAACGGACAAGCAGCTAAAAAGACAATCGTCGAGCTGCCATCATCCAAGCAGAAGCTGGCAATCGCCAACCTCTTGAAAAAAGAAGGTTTTCTCCAGGAAGTGAACCTAAGCGACAAGGCAGCTAAACCGACCTTAGTGCTGGAGTTGCGATATTTTCAGGGTCGCCCCGTTATTGACTTGATTAAACGGGTAAGCCGTCCAGGTTTACGCGTCTACAAGGGTAGGGATGAGCTGCCTAAAGTACGTGATGGTCTCGGTGTTGCGATCATATCCACTTCAAAGGGTGTGATGACGGACCGGGCTGCTCGGGATATCGGACAGGGCGGTGAAGTCGTCGCCTTCGTCGCGTAGGGGGATTTGAAATGTCACGTGTAGCAAAGAACCCTATTACACTACCGTCTGGCGTCACTATCAAGAAAGACGGCCAGTCAGTCACGATCAAAGGTCCTAAAGGCGAGTTGGGTATGGCTGTCCATCCTTCCATTGAGCTCAATGAGGAGAATAGCGCCCTGACCGTTAAGCCTTTGACTGAAGATAAACAATCCTGGGCAATGGCCGGCACCATGCGAGCGCTCGTTAACAACATGGTGACAGGTGTCACGCAGGGTTTCGAACGAAAGCTTCAGCTTGTTGGTGTGGGGTATCGTGCTCAAGCTGGTGGCAAGGCGCTTAATCTGAATCTGGGCTTTTCACATCCCATTGATTATCCGGTACCAGAGGGAATTAGCATTGCGACTCCCTCTGCCACTGAGATCGTTGTTACCGGTAGTGACAAGCAGCGCGTTGGCCAGGTGGCCGCGGAGATCCGCGCATTTCGTCCACCGGAGCCTTATAAGGGTAAAGGTGTTCGTTACGCAGATGAGCAGGTTGTGCGTAAAGAAGCCAAGAAGAAATAGGTATTACGATGGACAAGAAAGAATCACGTATACGTCGCGGTCGACGCACTCGGGCCAAGATTCGCGAACTGGGTGTGCACAGACTTTCTGTGTATCGTACTCCACGTCACATCTACGCACAGGTTATCAGCGCGGATGGCTCGAAGGTACTGGCTAGCGCCTCAACCCTGGACAAGGCTGTTCGAGGAGAGATCAATGGCGCGACTGGTAACGCCAGCGCAGCATCCGTTGTAGGCAAGTTTATTGCTGAACGTGCAAAAACTGCCGGTGTCGAAAGTGTTGCTTTCGATCGCTCTGGCTTCCGTTTCCACGGGCGTGTCAAAGCGCTTGCCGATGCCGCGCGTGAAGCCGGTCTTCAATTCTAAAGGTCAGGAATATGGCAAATTTTAATGCAAAGCCTGAAGGTGACGAGCTGCTCGAAAAGCTCATCAATGTAAACCGGGTTGCAAAGGTGGTTAAAGGCGGCCGTCAATTTGGCTTCTCTGCACTGACAGTGGTTGGAGATGGCAAAGGTCGAGTTGGCTTCGGTACTGGTAAGGCGCGCGAAGTGCCGATTGCCATTCAAAAGGCAATGGAGACTGCTCGCAAGAATATGGTCGATGTGAAGTTGTCCGGTTCTACCCTGCAGTACCCACTCGTTGGAAGACATGGTGCTGCTAAGGTCTACATGCAGCCAGCCTCAGAAGGTACCGGCATTATCGCCGGTGGCGCCATGCGCGCTGTCTTTGAGGTGCTGGGTGTGCATAACGTTTTGGCCAAATGTATTGGTACAAATAATCCTATTAACGTAGTACGCGCCACTATTGAAGGCTTGAATAATATGACAGACGCTGAGTCTGTTGCGCTTAAGCGCGGTAAAACTGTTGAAGAGATTCAGGGGTAAGTCATGGCTGGCAAAAAAATGATCCAAGTCACCCTGGTGCGTAGTGTGAGTGGTCGCCTCAAGAGTCATAAAGCTTGTGTACATGGCCTTGGCTTACGGCGGATGCACCAGACCGTCAAAGTGGAAGATACGCCTTGTACGCGCGGTATGGTTAACAAGGTCAACTACATGGTCAAGGTCGAGGAGGCCTAACATGCGACTAAATACATTACAGCCTGCCCCAGGCAGTAAGTCAGATCGTAAGCGCGTTGGTCGCGGGATCGGTAGTGGACTGGGAAAAACAGCTGGCCGCGGGCACAAAGGCCAAAAGTCACGCTCGGGCGGCTTTCATAAAGTAGGCTTTGAGGGCGGGCAGATGCCGCTTCAGCGCCGCTTGCCTAAAGTCGGATTCGTGTCTCAGGTCTCTTTGGTAACTGCTGAGGTTCGTTTGAGTGAACTCAGTAAAGTCGAAGGTGACGAAATTACTCTTGAGATGCTGAAAAAGGCAGGTGTGATCGCCAAATCGACCAAGCACGCAAAAGTCTTTGCCTCTGGCAGTGTTGATCGTGCGGTCAAGGTCATTGGCCTGCGTGTCAGCAAGGGTGCAAAAGCAGCCATTGAAGCTGCTGGTGGTTCGGTAGAATAATCATGGCCAGTAAAGGCGCGGCAACGATGGGAGCATTGAGCGGCATGGGCCGACTGACCGAATTGCGTCAGCGACTGCTGTTCGTTGCTGGTGCGTTACTGGTTTTTCGTATCGGTACCTTTATCCCCGTTCCCGGTGTGAACCCTGTTGCGCTAGCGGCACTATTCGAACAGGCGCAAGGCTCCATTCTAGACATGTTTAACATGTTTTCTGGCGGAGCGCTGGAACGTGCCAGCCTATTCGCACTTGGTATCATGCCCTACATCTCTGCATCCATTATTATGCAGTTGATGTCTGCAGTGGTGCCCACTCTCGAACAATTGAAAAAAGAGGGTGAGGCCGGTCGTAGAAAGATAACCCAGTACACCCGTTATGGCACTGTTGTGCTGGCCACTTTCCAGGCGGTGGGCATCTCGATTGCCCTGCAAAGCCAGACAGTTGGTGGAGAAACTGTGGTCATAAACCAAGGTGTTGGTTTTATTGTCACAGCTACCGTTTCACTGGTGACCGGAACCATGTTTCTTATGTGGTTGGGTGAGCAGATTACAGAGCGGGGTATCGGTAACGGTATCTCTATGATTATCTTCGCCGGCATAGTTGCAGGTTTACCTGCGGCAATTGGTGGTACGTTGGAACTGGCTCGAACCGGCGAAATGAATGCACTGACCATTCTCTTGTTGTTTGTACTGGCCATTGCAGTGACTGGTTTTGTCGTTTTTGTCGAAAGAGGGCAACGACGAATCACCATTAATTATGCAAAGCGTCAGCAAGGCAGAAAGATGCTGGCTGCTCAGAGCACTCACCTGCCTTTGAAGCTTAATATGGCTGGTGTAATTCCACCAATTTTTGCATCGAGTATCATCCTTTTTCCTGCTACCCTCGGGCAGTTTTTTGGTAATACGGAAGGTACAAGATGGATTCAAGATATCTTTTCAAAGTTATCGCCTGGTGAGCCCGTTTACGTGATGGCTTACGCTGCCGCGATTATTTTCTTCTGTTTCTTTTATACGGCGTTAGTATTCAACTCACGCGAGACTGCTGACAACCTGAAGCGATCGGGCGCTTTTATCCCAGGAATTCGCCCAGGTGAGCAGACTGCCAAGTATATCGATGGGGTCATGTCTCGGCTGACTCTGGCAGGTGCTATCTACATCACACTGGTCTGCCTGCTGCCGGAATTTCTTATTGTCGGTTGGAATGTGCCCTTCTATTTCGGTGGTACATCGCTACTTATCATCGTAGTGGTAGTTATGGATTTCATGGCTCAGGTGCAGGCGCATCTGATGTCACATCAATATGAAGGCTTGATGAAGAAAGCTAATCTCAAAGGCAGTGGTGCCGGGTTGATTCGCTAATCAAGCGTTATTAAGACAACGACTGGAGTTGATTTCATGAAAGTGCGTGCATCAGTAAAAAAGATCTGCCGCAATTGCAAGATCGTACGTCGTAACGGCGTCGTTCGAGTGATTTGCAAAGAAGGCCGTCATAAGCAGCGCCAGGGCTGAGTGTCGAAAAATTTATTCGCTGCGTCTTGATAGAGGACGCTGCGTAGAGTAATATTGCGCGTTTCCCTTCGGTGGGATGCCGCTAGGGTTGTTCAGGAGACTAGAAAATGGCTCGAATTGCAGGGGTCAACATTCCGGACCGTAAACATGCTGTCATCGCTTTGACTTCGATTTACGGAATCGGCCGCACACGTGCCAACGATATCTGTAAAGAGGCAGGCATCGAACCGCAGGTCAAGATACAGGAGTTGAGTGAAGACCAGATCGAATCGATTCGATCAATCATCGCTCGCTACACGCTGGAAGGTGATCTGCGTCGTGAGATCTCCATGAATATCAAGCGCTTGATGGACCTCGGTTGTAATCGCGGCATCCGACATCGTCGTGGTCTTCCGCTTCGTGGTCAGCGTACGCGGACGAATGCACGCACCCGTAAGGGACCGCGTCGCCCGATCAAGCGTTAATTGAACAAATAATTTTCGAATCTGTAGGTACAGAAGATGGCAAAACCCAGTAGCCGTGCCAAGAAGAAAGTAAAAAAGAGCGTAACCGATGGTGTTGCGCACATTCATGCTTCCTTCAACAACACAATCATCACTATCAGTGACCGCCAAGGTAATGCACTTGCATGGGCGACCTCTGGTGGTTCAGGATTTCGCGGATCACGGAAGAGTACGCCTTTTGCGGCTCAGGTAGCTGCAGACCGTGTAGGTCAGATGGTTAAGGAATACGGCGTAAAAAATCTGGACGTCAACGTAAAAGGCCCAGGTCCTGGACGTGAATCTGCCGTACGTGCGCTTAACAATGCTGGCTTTAAAATCACCAGCATCTCAGATGTTACGCCGATCCCACATAATGGCTGTCGTCCGCCCAAAAAGCGCCGCGTCTAATTTCTGGAGTTAAATCATGGCTAGGTATATCGGACCAAAATGCAAGCTGAGCCGGAGAGAAGGCACAGACCTTTTTCTCAAGAGTCGCGTTAGGTCACTCGATTCCAAGTGTAATATGGAGAAGGTACCGGGTCAGGCGGGCGATCGTCGACGCCGTGTCTCTGATTACGGTTTGCAGCTGCGTGAGAAGCAGAAAGTACGCCGTATCTATGGTGTGATGGAAAAGCAATTCCGTAATTATTATAAGGCCGCTGCTCAGGACAAAGGTGCTACGGGTGAGAACCTGTTGCAACTACTTGAAATGCGCCTCGATAATATCGTATATCGCATGGGTTTTGGTTCAACGCGCGCAGAAGCGCGTCAGTTGGTAAGCCACAAAGCCATCGAAGTGAATGGAAAAATAGTCAATATACCCTCCTTTAATGTAAAGGCAGAGGACGAAGTTTCTATACGCGAAAAAGCGAAAAAACAGCTGAGGATTCAGGGAGCACTCGAGTTACAAGGCCAATATGGTTTTGTCGACTGGGTTGAGGTGGATCCCAAATCGATGAAAGGTAAGCTGAAACGCGTACCTGATCGTTCAGATCTTTCCGCAGAAATCAACGAACAGCTGGTCGTCGAGCTCTACTCCAAGTAGTAGACACTGACGAGAGGAAAATACATGACCGAAAGCGTTACGGAGTTTCTCAAACCTCGCATCGTGAATGTTCAGCAGATCACAGGCACTCGTGCAAAGGTGACGCTTGAACCGCTTGAGAGAGGATTTGGACATACCTTGGGTAATGCCTTGAGACGCATTCTGCTCTCATCGATGCCGGGTAGTGCAATCACTGAAGTTGAGATTGCTGATGTGCTTCATGAGTACACCACTATGGAGGGTGTGCAGGAAGACGTACTTGATGTGCTGCTGAATCTTAAGCAGGTTGCGATTGTCATGCATACACGTGACGAGGCCACTTTAAGATTACAGAAAAAAGGACCGGGACAGGTGCTGGCAAGTGATATCACCATCGACCACGATGTTGAGATTGCCAATCCTGATCATGTTATTGCAACCTTGACGAAGTCAGGTGAGATTAACATGACCTTGAATGTGAGACGTGGGCGTGGCTATCAGCCTGCCGCCGTACGTCAGAGTTCAGCCGGCGATGACCGCCCTATCGGCATGTTGCAGGTTGATGCATCTTTCAGTCCTGTACGCAACGTGGCCTACGCTGTTGAGTCGGCACGTGTGGAGCAGAATACGGATCTGGATCGGCTGGTCATCGAGCTTGAGACTAACGGTACCATTGATCCTGAAGAGGCGATCAGAAGGTCAGCAAATATTCTTCGTGATCAGCTCTCTGTTTTTGTTGATCTTGAAGCAGAAGCTGCAGAGTCAGTGGCAGAGCCAGAAGAGCCAGCGATTGATCCGATACTACTACGGCCTGTCGACGATCTCGAGCTGACTGTGCGTTCAGCCAACTGCCTCAAAGCAGAAAATATCTTCTTGATTGGTGACCTGATTCAACGCACCGAAGTCGAGTTGCTGAAAACCCCTAACCTGGGTAAGAAGTCACTCACAGAGATCAAGGACGTGTTAGCCCGTCGCGGGCTTTCGCTAGGCATGCGACTCGAGCGCTGGCCACCGGAGAATATAGAAGAGCAACTAGCACACTAGTTGTTTCTGGACACTAAACACACTTTGAATTTAGGAAAGTCGACCCATGCGTCATCGCAAATCAGGACGGCAGTTAAACCGTAACAGCAGTCACCGCAGTGCCATGTTTAAGAATATGGCGGTATCTTTGATCAAACATGAATTGATCAAGACCACTGTGCCCAAGGCAAAAGAACTGCGACGGGTAGCTGAGCCGCTTATCACCATGTCAAAAAACGACAGTGTTGCAAAACGCCGCTTGGCATTCTCACGCTTGCGCGATAAAGCAGCGGTTGGAAAACTCTTTGCAGAGCTAGGCCCCAGGTATAAGTCCCGTCAGGGCGGCTATCTCCGCATCCTTAAATGCGGCTACCGTCCTGGCGATCAGGCACCTATGGCATATGTCGAATTGGTTGATCGACCTGTTGAGGATGTTGCCGAGGAGAGTGAAGAGGCTGAAAGCGAAGAATAACCTCTTTCATCGTATCTGCTCTTCTTGAGTAAAAAAACCGGACCTTAGGGTCCGGTTTTTTTTTACCCAAAAAGGGCAATCAGCTTTCCTTATGAGCTATGAGGTGGCTCAATGTATTTAAATAAGACTAAATTGTGCATTGTGATTGGGTAAATCACTGATCACTTGTCATTTTTTTTTAGTGTCTTAATAAGGTTGTTGAGTGGGACAGACTGTTCGGTCGTATTTTTATGCTGTTCAGCTTCAGTCGCTGATCGCCATGGAAGGCTGAAAGCCGAGGCGATTAGTCCCCGATAGGCGTAGGCGCGGTTGTATGGCCGTAATTGTGACTG
>JAHXHT010000002.1 GCA_025656435.1 Candidatus Thiodiazotropha sp. (ex Gloverina cf. vestifex)
GAGAGGAAGGTAAAAACCGTGGCCCCCAGAAAAATGGGTGTTCACCGAATAAAGTACGAGAAAAAAATCATCGCTAACCCAATGAAAGCCAAAACAAAATCTAAATGATTTGCGTTACCAATACCCTTATTTCAATGTTGGAAGAAACAGTAGGAGACAACATCATGGCTCGTCAATCCGATAAGATCGCTCCCTCCATCCTGTCGGCAGATTTTGCCAAACTTGGTGAAGAGGTTGATAACGTACTCGCCTCGGGTGCGGAGATCGTCCATTTTGACGTGATGGACAACCACTATGTGCCCAATCTGACCATTGGCCCACTGGTCTGTGAGGCGCTGCGCAAGCATGGCGTGACTGCAGATATTGATGTCCACATGATGGTTAAGCCGGTGGACCGTATTATTCCTGATTTTGCCAAGGTGGGTGCTACTTACATGACCTTCCATCCTGAGGCATCCGAGCATGTCGATCGCAGCCTGCAGCTGATCCGCAATGAGGGCTGTAAGTCGGGTCTGGTGTTCAACCCCGCGACTCCGCTCTCACATCTCGACTATGTACTTGATAAAGTCGATATGATTCTGCTGATGTCGGTCAACCCCGGTTTTGGTGGGCAGAGCTTTATTCCCGCCACCATGGACAAACTGCGTGCATGCCGCAAGTTGATCGATGACTCCGGACTGGATATCCGTCTGGAGATCGATGGAGGCGTCAAAGTCGACAACATCGCCGAGATCAAGGCCGCTGGTGCTGATACTTTTGTTGCAGGATCCGGCATCTTCGGTTTCCCGGAAGCGAACGATGCCAACGTCTATGACACCATCGTCGGCAAGATGAAAGCGGAACTGGCCAAAGTTTGACCTCATAACGCAAAGAACGCTAAGAAGCGCAAAGGATGCAAAGGGTTTCATGGATGAAAGCGCTACTGCACAACGTGTAATTGGGGCTGCTCTCGAAGTTCACCGAACGCTAGGTCCTGGTTTATTGGAGTCGGCATACCAGGCTTGTTTAGCTCGTGAGTTGGGTTTAATCGGATTGCCATTTCAAACAGAAGCGGCAATCGCTGTAGAATACAAAGGGCTGAATGTGAAATCGGCATATCGTGCGGATTTCCTTATTAATCATCAGCTCATTGTAGAGCTGAAGACAGTGAATAATATCTTGCCTGTACCATAAGGCACAGTTGTTGGCCTACTTAAAGTGGAGCGGCCTGAAACTAGGGCTAATTTTTAATTTCAATGCTAAGTTGTTAAAGCAGGGAATACATAGAGTTGTAAATAATCTCTGAATACATTGCGTCCTTTGCGCTTCTCAGTGACCTTTGCGTTACACAAATAAAGAAATGATCAAGAAACCCAAGATGATTCTCATAGACGTAGATGGCACGCTGGTGGATAGTGTGCCAGATCTGGCCTATTGCGTAGATGAGATGATGAAGCAGTTAGGGCGTCCCGCCCACGGCGAAACGAAAGTGCGGGATTGGGTCGGCAATGGGGTTGAGCGTTTGGTGCGCCGAGCTTTGATTGGGCAACTCGATGGAGAGCCGGATGAGGCGGATTTTGAGCGCGCCTATCCGATCTTTCTGGACCTCTATGCAGTGAATACCAGCCAGCGTTCGGCACTCTATCCCGGTATCCGCGATGGACTCGACTACCTCAAGCTGAAGGGCTACCGACTGGGCTGCGTAACCAATAAAGCAGCACAGTTCACTATTCCACTGTTAAAGGATCTGGGCGTGCATGATGACTTCGAGATCGTCATCGCCGGCGATACCCTGCCAAAGAAAAAACCCGATCCGTTGCCGCTGCTACATGCGGCTGAACAGTTGGGCGTGGTCCCCGCTGATGCCCTGATGATCGGTGACTCACAGAGCGATGTGAAGGCTGCCCGTGCCGCCGGTTTTCAGATCGTCTGCATGAGTTACGGATACAACCATGGTGAGGATATCCGCAACTACCACCCGGATGCAGTAATCGATACACTCACCGAGATCCACAGTTTGTTGGAAGAAGCGGCTTGAGCCCAGGCAGGGTTTTCGATTAAGGTAAACGCCAGCAACGGAATCAGAAAAACAGACAATGACCCCGCTTTCACACACCAGAACTCTGAAAAACGGCACGCGATGGCGTTGGTGAATACCGACCCAGCGAACCCCGTTTTTTGGTCTTTTGTGTGGAGAGGACAATGACCCCTCAATCTTTCGCCGCCCTGGCGCAACAGGGCTACAATCGTATACCTATCGTCTGTGAGGTCCTGGCCGACCTCGATACCCCCCTCAGTGTCTACCTGAAGTTGGCCCATGAGCCTTACTCTTATCTGTTTGAATCTGTGCAGGGAGGTGAGAAATGGGGTCGCTACTCTATCATCGGTCTGCCTTGCCGCAGTCATGTAAGGATCAGTGGTCATCAGGTCGAGACCCGCACTGATGACAAGATCACCGAGTCGTTCACTGTGGAAGACCCTCTCGCCTGGGTAGAAGCATTCCGTTCACAGTACAAAGCGGCAGAAATAGAGGGCATGCCACGATTCAATGGTGGTCTGGTCGGTTATTTCGGTTATGACATCATTCGATATATCGAACCGAAGCTGGCGAACTGTCCCAATCCCGACCTCCTCGGCACACCGGATATCCTGCTGATGATCTCCGATGAGGTGGTGGTGTTCGACAACCTGAGCGGGCGCATGTACGTGATTGTTCATGTGGATCCCTCCCAGGGCGGCACGCTGGCCACTGCCGAGCAACGCATCCGCGAACTGATCCATGCCATGCGGCAGCCCGTGCCACGTATCCCCAATGGTCCGGAAAGAGAAGTCAGTGAGTCCGATTTTGTCTCCGGTTTTACCGAAGCCGGTTTCAAGCAGGCTGTGGAGAGAATCAAAGACTACATTCTCGAAGGCGACTGCATGCAGGTGGTGATTTCACAGCGCCTGTCGATCCCCTTTGAGGCACCACCGCTCGATCTCTATCGCGCGCTACGGGGACTGAATCCGTCGCCTTACATGTATTTTCTCGATTTGGATGATTTCCAAATCGTCGGCTCGTCACCGGAGATATTGACCCGCCTGGAAGATGGTGTGGTCACGGTGCGTCCGATTGCCGGTACCCGTCGACGGGGCTATACGGAAGAGGAGGATCGGGCCCTGGAAGAGGAGCTGCTGGCCGACCCCAAAGAGCTGGCTGAGCATCTGATGCTGATCGATCTCGGTCGCAACGATACTGGCCGGGTCGCCAAGATCGGCAGTGTGGAGTTGACCGACACAATGGTGGTCGAGCGCTACTCTCATGTGATGCATATCGTCTCCAATGTGACCGGTGAGCTCTGTGATGGCATGACTGCCATCGATCTCCTGCGAGCCACATTCCCCGCAGGTACTGTCAGCGGTGCACCGAAGATTCGCGCCATGGAGATCATCGATGAGTTGGAGCCAGTGAAGCGAGGTGTTTATTCCGGGGCCGTGGGATACCTCTCCTGGAACGGTAATATGGATACCGCCATTGCCATTCGTACGGCTATCATCAAGGATAAAGTGCTGCATATTCAGGCCGGGGCCGGCGTGGTCGCCGACTCCATACCCGAACTTGAGTGGAAGGAGACCATGAGTAAGGGGCGTGCCGTGTTTCGGGCGGTGGCTTTGGCCGAGGCGGGGCTTGATCGTCATGCCTGTGATGGGGAGACGGAATCATGCTCTTGATGATCGATAACTACGACTCTTTTACCTATAACCTGGTGCAGTATCTGGGCGAGCTGGGTGTGACGGTCAAAGTGGTGCGCAATGATGAGATTGGGCTTTCGGATATTGAAGCGATGCGTCCCGACCAGATTGTCATCTCCCCGGGACCCTGTACGCCCAA
Organism: Candidatus Thiodiazotropha sp. (ex Gloverina cf. vestifex); assembly: GCA_025656435.1. Taxonomy (GTDB): domain Bacteria; phylum Pseudomonadota; class Gammaproteobacteria; order Chromatiales; family Chromatiaceae; genus Thiodiazotropha. Next base: position 3,851 of record JAHXHT010000002.1, read on the forward strand.
TGAGGCAGGGGTCTCGGTGGAGACCATTCGTGCCTATGCCGGACGTATCCCGATCCTCGGTGTCTGTTTGGGTCACCAGTCCATCGGCCAGGCTTTTGGTGGCCGGATCGTACACGCCCGGGAAGTGATGCACGGCAAGACCTCACCGATCCACCATGCGGATACCGGTGTCTTCAGCGGGCTGGAGAATCCTTTTGAGGCTACCCGTTACCATTCGCTGGTGATCGAAAAAGAGAGCCTGCCGGATTGCCTCGAGATCACTGCCTGGACCAAACGGGATGGCGGCATGGATGAGATCATGGGTGTGCGCCATAAAACGTTAGCGATACAGGGCGTACAGTTTCATCCGGAGTCGATTTTGACCCGGCATGGTCATGACATGCTGCGCAATTTCGTCGAAGGTGTTTGATTTGTTTATCATCAAACGAACGAGAGAAAGCGTAAAGATTTGTTGAGTTGCGAATGCTGTATATATAGCCAAAAATTATTTGTGTACTGAATACATAAATATATCGATAAGGGGAGAAGCACTCGTGGAAATGCAGCAAGCTATTAATAAGGTGCTGGCGAGGCAGGATCTGACAGCCGATGAGATGAACAGGGTCATGCGTACCATCATGACCGGTGGGGCCACGCCGGCACAGATCGGTGGTTTTCTTATTGGTCTTCGGATGAAGGAAGAGACAGTAGCTGAGATCACCGCCGCTGCTTCGGTCATGCGGGAACTGGCTTCTGGTGTCTCTGTCGCCGACCTGGACAACACAGTGGATATTGTCGGTACTGGGGGAGATGCGTCCGGTACCTTCAATGTCTCAACTGCGAGTATGTTTGTGGCTGCGGCAGCGGGTTGTCATGTGGCCAAGCATGGCAATCGCTCGGTCTCATCGAAGTCGGGTAGTGCTGACGCGCTTGAAGCGGCCGGTGTACGGCTCGACCTGACGCCGCAACAAGTAGAGAGGTGTGTGCGCGAAGTGGGTGTGGGCTTCATGTTCGCACCTGGCCACCATAGTGCGATGAAACATGCCATTGGTCCGCGCAAGGAGATGGGGGCACGTACGATTTTCAATGTTCTGGGCCCGCTCACCAATCCGGCAGATGTGCCCAATCAGCTACTGGGTGTGTTCAACAGTGACCTACTGGAGCCACTGGCGGAAGTACTGCAACGACTTGGCAGTCGTCATGTCATAGTGGTTCACTCCCGCGACGGTTTGGATGAAATCAGTATTGGAGATGTGACTGACGCGGCTGAACTCAAGGATGGTCAGATCCGGCGCTTTCTCATACAACCGGAGGATTTCGGTTTTAAACGATCCTCTTTAGACTCGATCAAAGTGAATGATGCTGCAGAGAGCCTCTCAATGATTCGGGGCGTGCTGGAAGATACGTCAGGACCGGCAAAGGATATCGTAGTGCTCAACGCAGGGGCTGCGATCTACACTGCGGGTATTGCCCCCAACCTGAAAGCCGGAGTGGCAAAGGCCGATGAGGCCATTGCCAGCGGTGAAGCCCGCAACCGACTCGACCGTTTAGTCGTGCTGACACAGAGTTTTGACTGAGCATGAATGATACGCCGGATATCCTGAAAAAAATCGTCCACCGCAAGCTGGAGGAGATTGCCCAGCGTCTGCAGGAGAGACCGCTCGACAGACTAGAGAAAGAACTGGAGGAGGCTTCGCCGTCACGTGGATTCGCCGATGCCATTGCCAGCAAGATAGAAGCAGGCCAGGCGGGTGTCATTGCAGAGATTAAGCGGGCCTCGCCGAGTAAGGGGAGACTGCGCGAGCACTTTAAACCGGCAGAGATAGCCCGCAGTTACGCGAATGGAGGTGCGGCCTGTCTTTCGGTGTTGACCGATATCGATTTCTTTCAGGGCAGTGACGCCTATTTGCGACAAGCACGGGCCGCCTGTGATTTACCAGTGATCCGCAAGGATTTCATTATCGATCCCTATCAGGTCTACGAAGCACGGGCTATGGGGGCTGACTGTATCCTGTTAATTGTCGCCTGTCTGGATGATCGGCAACTGAAAACACTCAACGAGCTGGCCCATCATCTGGGTATGGATGTACTGATCGAAGTGCATGATAGCGGAGAGTTGGAGCGTGCGCTGCAGGTAGAAAACCGGCTGATTGGTATCAACAACCGAAACCTTCGTACCTTTGAGGTGAGCCTGAATACTACCTTGGAAATGCTGCCGCTGATTCCTTCAGACCGAATTGTGGTCACCGAAAGTGGCATCCTGACGCGTGATGATATTGATTTGATGCGCACTAAGCAGGTCAATGCCTTCCTGGTGGGTGAGGCATTTATGCGAGCGGAGGAGCCAGGGGACAAGTTAGCGGAACTGTTTATCTGAGTGAATCCTATTGGTCATACTCGCACCCACTGAAATTATGCGGTAATCAAGCCGCCGCTGAGATGGGCAATCACCATAATTTTCACAAGGGATAACCTGCCGACAGCCAGAGCCGGCAGGGTGGATCATCAGCGGGTACCAAATACCACGATGGTTTTGCCCTTAACGCTGATCAGCCCCTGTTCTTCCAGATTCTTCAAAACCCTGCCTGCCATCTCACGGGAACAACCGACTATACGCCCAATCTCCTGACGGGTGATGCGGATCTGCATACCGTCGGGATGGGTCATGGCATCCGGTTCCTTACACAGGTCGAGCAGGGTGCGGGCAATACGGCCGGTGACATCGAAAAAAGCCAGGTGTCCCACCTTGCTGCTGGTCTGGGAGAGCCGATGTGAGAGCTGAGCACCCATGGCGTAAAGGATCTCCTTGGTGTGCTCTTTCAGATCGTGGTCAAACAGCTGCTCAAGGCGTTGATAGCTGATCTCGGCTATCTGGCAGGGGGTGCGTGTGCGTACCATGACGCTGCGTTTCGGCTCGGGCATAAAGATGCCCATCTCACCAATGAACTGCCCCTTGTTGAGATAGGTGAGGATGATTTCCCGTCCATCCTCGTCCTCGATGTAGACAGCGACAGATCCTTCGGTCAGGTAATAAAGGATATCCGCCGGATCACCGATATGTATGATCTCAGTATTCTTGGGATAGCGTCGGCGATGGCAATACGAGAGAAATCTTTGAAGATACTCAGGTTCCTGCGGCGGCGGTTTTATGATCGACATGATCCTATGACTCTTGTGATGCAGAGTGTGGGATGGTGGCGGTAGGTGCAGCTGTAATACAGCTGAAATGTTTCCCTGAAAAATACCGCTGTCGCCACCACCAGTCCTCTTGGTTAAGTTATTATAAAAGCGTTGAAAAGAGTTCAAGCATAAGTTTAGCAACCCTTTTCAACTTGTCGAATTTTCGACTATCTATAGCGTACTTTTGCGTATAGTGTAACAAATAAAGCGGGTCTGGGGGGGGTGGCTCAGCAATAATCAGCGGCCATTGTTTGCGATGATTTGAACTGCGTCGCAGACACATTATAAGGCGATAAAGCGATAAAGCGGAGTAGCGGATGAAAGCACGGGTGAAATGGGTGGAGGAGGCCACCATGTTGGGGGAAGCTGGCAGTGGCCATGCGGTCGTGATGGATGGACCGCCGGAGCATGGAGGAAGAAAACTGGGCGTCAGACCTATGGAGATGCTGTTGCTGGGTATGGGAGGGTGTACCGAATTCGATGTACTCTCAATACTGAAGAAGTCCCGCCAGCAGGTAACCAGCTGTGTTGTGGAGCTGGAAGCTGAGCGGTCGGAAGCAAATCCCAAGATCTTTACCCGAATCCACGCACATTTCGTGGTGTGTGGACGGGATTTGAGCGAGAAACACGTAGCACGCGCAATCTCACTTAGCGCAGAAAAATACTGTTCTGCCTCCATCATGCTGGGCAAGAGCGCGGAAATTACACACGACTACGAGATTCACAATGACTGAGGCGGCAAACTTTGATGCGTTGGTCAGTGACTTCTACCGGGTTTGGTTCAGATTCCATCCCGTGGCAGCTATCTATGCGAGTGTGGCGGGTTATGAAGGACGGCTGGAACCCGACGGGGATGACGATGTCGGCGCCTTGTCTCATCTGCTGAGCAATCTCCTGGTGAGCCTTAAAGAGCTTGATTACGCAGCATTGGACCCGGATCGGCAACTCGATCTACAGCTGATCTATGGTGCTGTGATGATCGAACATCGCGTCCTGTTGGAGCATGACTGGCGTCACCGGGACCCTGCCAAGTATCTCCCCTTGAGACTGTTGCAGGAATTGGTCGTACGGCAACCGGAAAGGCTCTGCGAAGCCCTCATGGGGATCTTGGAGAAAACGCCGAACTATATGCGGGATGCACGTGGCCGTCTGTCTGAACTCCCTGGCTTGGTATCCACGCTCTGGTTGGCCGATGCACTTGAGATGGCCGAAAAGGGGGTGCCCTGGCTCAAGCGGCTGGGGCGGGATCTGCCGCAAACCAAGGAGTGCTGTGCGGATCAGGGGAGACTACAGACTCTGAGCAGTCAGGCCGCCGAGGCAATCGAGGACTATAAGGTCAAACTGATTAAAGACCTGACGCCGACCGCCAGTGGTACCGCAGATTGTGGTGCGGAACTGCTCGACTGGTTACTCAAGCACCGGGATCAGCTTAGCCTCACTACCGGGGATGCCCTTGTCTATGCACAGAAAAGGCTTCAGCAGTGCTATACAGATTTAGAGAAGCAAGGACTGACTTTGCAGGCCCTGAAGGGCATGGATGGCGAGAAGCTATCAGGAGATGCGCGTCTCCAGGCCTATCATGAAGAAGCGGATAAAATGCGGGGTTTTCTACAAGAGCAGTCCCTGCCGCCACTCATTGAACAGCCCATGGAGTTTAAGGTTACCGACAGCTGCTTCCGACAACCAGATTGCGGTAGTTACCTGCGTAGTGAACAGGGCGGCATCTTCTTGGTGCCCCACGATCAGCAAGTGGGAGGTGGTGAAACCCTCTTTGCCATTCGCATGCGTTCACTCTATGGCGGTTGGGCCGGACGCCACTACCTGGCGTGGGCAGGTGGCGTGTCTGCTCATAGCTTAATACGTCAGATTAACCCGTCAGCAGCCTTCAAAAGGGGCTGGGCGCACTACATGAGCCGAGTGCTGGAAGCGAGAGGGTATTTCAGCAAGGTTGATCGCATCATGCTTAATCAACGACGGTTGGCGCTGGCGGAACAGGCGGTGGTCGATCTGGAATTTCATGCCGGTGAAATCAATAGTCGACAGGCCTTGGAGCGACTAAAGGCCTTATCCGATATCCCCTGCTGGGCAGAAGTGAGTCTGACTGCTATCTCCCGTCGACCCAGTGATGCTTTTATGGCCCTCCTGGGGGCAGATCTGATTGAGCACCTGGGTTCTCGGCTGTTGCAACAGAAACCTGAAATCACCCTAATGGATTTTCATGAGGGACTACTTGCCCACGGCGCGGTTGCGTTGCCCCTGGTTGTGCAGCGGGCTTTTGGTCAAGAGATCTGGGAGGAGATGATTGCAGAGGTTATAAAGTGAAGCGACCCGATAGTCATCTGGGTTTGCGGCATGTGGCGCTCAATGTTCGAGATTTGCCCGCCAGCGAGCGCTTTTATGTGGAGCTGCTGGGCCTGAGAGTTGAGTGGCGGCCTGATCCGGACAATCTCTACCTCACATCAGGGCCAGATAATCTGGCACTGCACAAGGCGCCTGCCGATGAGCGTGATGAAGCGGGACAGAGGCTCGATCATATCGGCTTTTTTCTCGCGACAGCCGAGTTAGTGGATGAGTGGTACGAATTTCTTGGCAGCATGGGTGCGCAGATGCGTAATGCACCGCGAACCCATCGGGATGGCGCCAGAAGTTTCTATTGCTACGACCCGGATGGGACGGTGGTGCAGATCATTTACCATCCGCCGGTTGCTGAGTTCGAAGCGAGTTAGAGCAAGAACAGAGTGGCAAGCCCAAGGAAGGCGAGAAAACCGACCACATCTGTGACGGTCGTGAGCAGCACGCCCCCCGCCAGCGCCGGGTCTATACCCATTTTCTCCAGTAGCAGCGGTAATGCGGCACCAGCCAGGGCAGCGAAAATCAGGTTAATGGTGATGGCGGCTGCGATCAGCAAGGCGATGCTGGTGTCCTGAAACCAGATGCCAGCAATGACGCCTACCACGACAGCCCAAATGATGCTGTTGATACCCCCCACGGCTAACTCCTTGACCATCAGCCAGCGGGAGTTATTGGCTGTCAGCTGGCCCAAGGCGATACCCCGGATAGCCAGGGTCAGTGTCTGCGTGCCCGCAATGCCGCCCATGCTGGCAACGATGGGCATAAGCACCGCCAGCGCGACAATCTGATCGATGGTTGACTCGAACTGACGGATCACCCAAGAGGCGAGGAACGCAGTCAGCAGGTTGATGCCAAGCCAGAGCGCGCGTCGTTTGGCGCTGACCAATACCGGGGCAAACATATCTTCATCCTCGCTCAAACCGGCATGCCCCATGAATTGGTGCTCACCCTCTTCACGAATGACATCGACCACGTCATCAATGGTGATTCGCCCGAGCAGGCGTCCCTCTTCATCCACCACCGGTGCGGACAGGAGATCATGCTGCTCGAAGCGATTGGCGACCTCACGTTCGTTCCAGTCTGCAGGGATGGGCTGGATATCCAGCGACATGACCTCGGCCACACTGTCATCCAGATCATTGGTCAGTATCCGGCTGAGAGAGATGGCGCCAAGATAAAAGCCGTCACGATTGACCACGAAGAGCTTGTCGGTGTCTCTCGGCACTTTGTCTCCGAGTCTGCGCAGGTAGCGCATTACCATATCGATGGTTACCTCGGCGCGCACGGTCACCGTATCGAGATTCATCAGGCCGCCGGCGCTATCCTCGGGATAGTGCAGAACGGCCTCGAGTCGCTCACGATTCTGCTGATCGAGGGAGTCGATGACCTCCCAGGTGATATGGCGGGGCAGTTCTTTGACCAAGTCAGCCAGATCATCGATTTCAAGGCCCTCGGTAGCGGCGACGATATCCGCCAGATCCATCTCCTGTAAGAGGCTCTCGCGTACTTCGTCGGTAACATCGAGCAAGACCACACCGGCGGCCTGTTCATCCAATAACTCCCAAACGACCTTACGCTGGGTGAGGGGCAGAGATTCCAGGAGATGGGCGATTTCCGCCGGCCGCAAGGCATTAAGCATGCGTGTGGCTTGTGTCAGCGTGCCGCCTTCCAATAGCTCTGTGACCGCCTGCAGTCGGTTGTCATCCGAATTGTTCTGCAGGCTGCTTGGCATGTAGGTACCCCGTGTGTGATTGACAGGCAGTGTAGCAGGGGGCCGATGGGGCGTGAAGATAACCAGATAGGATAGACGCAGTCTTTTTGTAGAAAATAGACAGTTTAAGCTGGAGTTTTAATGTGGGTTGAAGAGTTCTTCGAACAGTGCGGTTGAATCCGTGTGGTTCTCAAGCTGCCGGAAATAGGTTTCGGTTCGTATCTGCAGATCGGTCAGGTGGCAGTGGCGAATAACCTCTCTGGTCTCCAACAATGCACTGGGATGCATACTCATTTCCCGTAATCCCATGCCGATGAGCAGGCGGGTATATCGTGGGTCACCCGCCATCTCTCCACACATACTGACGGGTATGCCTGCTTGATCCGCAGCATTGATTGTGTTCTGGATAAGGTAAAGGACCGCTGGGTGCAGGGGGTCGAAAAGAAAATTGACCTCCTCATCCATGCGGTCGACCGCAAAGGTGTACTGGATCAGGTCATTGGTGCCGATGGAGAGGAAATCTAGCTGTTTGGCGAAAGCTTTGGCCGCGATGGCGGCAGCAGGGATCTCGATCATGCCGCCAATCGGGATCAGGTGATCGTATTGCAGATGCTGACGGCTCAGTTCAGATTTGGTGCGCTCTATGAGATTGAGCACCTGCTGCAGCTCCTGCAGACCGGATAGCATCGGAATCATCAAGCGCACCGGTCCTTCGGCAGATGCCCGCAGGATAGCGCGCAATTGAGGAAGAAAGAGTTCGGGTTCCTTCAGGCAGAGGCGTATGGCGCGAAGTCCTAGCGCAGGGTTGACTGCGGGCATACAACCTGAATCACTCATACTGCCGGTGGTTTTATCAACACCCAGGTCCAGGGTTCTGATCGTAATGGGGGATGCCTTTGAGCCCTTTGACCGCAGCCAGGTAGACTTCCAGTTGCTCCTCTTCTGAAGGAGGGTCTGGGCGATTTATGTAGAGAAGTTCTGTGCGGAAGAGGCCAACACCGTCTGCACGATTTTCAAGGGTGATCCCGATGTCTTCCGGCAGTTCGATGTTGGCATGCAGATAGATATGGAAGCCATCCATGGTCATTGTCGGGAGATCAACCTGGCGTCGAAGGTCAGCTTCCCGCTTCTGTCTGGCCGCAATACGTTCCCGATAGTGATGCAGAATGCGCTCAGTCGGGTCTGCCAGTACCATGCCCTGCGCGCCGTCGACTACCAAGGTCTCTCCCTGGCGGAACAGCGTTGTGGCCTGATGGATGCCAACCACGGCCGGGATGCCGAGGCTTCTGGCCAAAATGGCAGTATGAGAGAGGGGGCCACCGAACTCGGTAACGAAGGCCGCCACCCCCTGGTTTTTCATCATGATGGTCTCAGCGGGCGTCAGATCCCGGGCGACTATCACACGCCCCTTGAGATTGTCGTGATTTGTCGGCTGTCCGCCGGCAAGGACGAACTGAATTTGTCCGACCACATGATCGACATCGTCCTTGCGGGTGCGCAAGTAGGGGTCATCCATCTCATCGAAGACTCTGACCAACTCATCGCGGCGGACCTGTAATGCCCACTCCGCACTATAACGATTCTCTCGTATCAGACCGATGGTGGCTTGGCTGATGGCGACATCTTCCAGCATCAGCAAGTGGGTATCGATGAACTCCGAGATATCGAGTGCCGTGTCACCCGGAATCTGATTGCGCACCTCACGCAGGTGGTTGGTGGTGGTTTTCACGGCACCCTGGAAACGCTCGATTTCACCTTGAATCTGGTCTTCTGTGATCTCTCGCATACTGATTTCAGCCACACCATGATTCAGCAGGTAGGCTTCACCAATAGCGACTTCACGGCTGGTATTAATCCCGATGCCTTGACAGGAGAGCGTCACTGCTCTTCTCCGAAGCGGTCGTTTATCAGCTCAAGCAGCGCCTCTAAGGCCTGATTCTCATCCTCGCCGTCTACTTCAAACTGCAGCATGGTGCCCTGATTGGCCGCCAACATCATGACGCCCATGATGCTCTTGCCGTTCACCCTTTGGCCATTACGCAGCAGGTAGACATCGCTACGGTAAATGCTGGCACAGCTAACTAATTTGGCTGCCGCCCGGGCATGCAGGCCCAGTTTATTGATGATCTCTATCTCTTGATTAAGCATGCGATTTATACGGATGTTGTTATCTCGCGCAGATGAAGCTTCTCGGCTGTGATTCAACCTTGCAAGTATCCCAGATTGTCATGATAGCTCTCTATGGCGACTGACGACCTGCATGCCGTGGTCTTTGAAATGCTGGGTCAATTGCTCTACCAGGTAGACAGAACGGTGCTGTCCGCCGGTACAGCCAATCGCGATGGTGAGATAGCTGCGCCCATCTGCCTCGAAGGCGGGAATCCATCGGTCAAAGAAACCCTTCAGATCAGCCATCATCTGGTGTGTTTCGGCTTGCGCGTCAAGGAAATTCGCGACGGGTTTATCGCGACCGCTGAGATGCCTGAGTTCTGCCTGCCAGTGAGGGTTGGGCAGACATCGGACGTCAAAAACAAAGTCTGCATCTCTGGGTACACCATGCTTAAAACCAAATGACTCGAATAGAATAGAGGCATTGTCATCCTCTCCGCTGATACGGCTGCGTATCAAATCACGCAACTCGTGCTGGTTGGTATGTGAGGTGTCGATGCGCAGATCGGCGTTGTTGTTCAGGGGCTGTAATAGTTCACGCTCATGCAGGATAGCTTCGTCGAGAGATTGTTTCCCATCAGTCAACGGGTGCTTGCGGCGGGTCTCGCTGAATCTCTTTATCAGCGTGTCAGGCTGTGCATCGAGAAAGAGCATGGTGCACTCGATGCCCTGTTTTCGCATATTCTCTACCAGTGCCGGTAGACGGGGTATTTGGCTGGGTTGGCTGCGCGCATCGATGCCTACCGCCGTTTTACAGAAAATCGGTTCGGGTTCACTGGTCAGGTGTAGGGCGACCGCCTCAAGCAGTGAGACCGGCAGGTTGTCTATGCAGTAGTAACCCATGTCCTCCAAGGTATGCAGTGCAATCGTCTTACCGGAGCCGGATAGACCAGTAACAATTTGTAGTTTGATGCCAGAATTCATAATGTTGTTTTGCTGGATACTTAATTTCTGTACGGCGAATATTTGTAACAAAAAGGCTTTTTTTGTAGGTTAGCCTAATCGGGCCCTAGGTCAGTTGCTGCTTTTTTTTTGGGATGTTGGTCGATGTGGCTCTGCTGGCGCTGAATAAAATCCCTGGCAGCGTTATAGCCATCGATCGACAACATATGCTGACGCACGGCTGTTTCCACCAAGATTGCCAGGTTCCTGCCGGCTGCGACGGGAAGGCCGGTCTGGGGAATCTCCACATCCAGCAACGTACGCAGAGAGTGGCTCCCTTCCAAGCGGTCCATGTTGTTCAGTTTTTCGTCGTCAAAATGAACCAGATCAATGATCAGGTGGAGCCGCTTATCCGGTTTAATCGCGCTATTTCCGAACATGGCGCGAATGTTGATCAGGCCCAGGCCCCTGACCTCGAGAAAATCCTGGAGTACCTTCGGGCAGCGCCCCATGATTGTGTGGTTATGTGTCTTGTAGAGTTCGGCGGCATCATCCGCAATCAAACGATGGCCGCGTGAAATAAGGGCAAGGGCCAGTTCGCTTTTGCCAATAGCCGGATCGCCGCTGAGCAGTACGCCCTTGCCCAGGACCTCCATGAAGACGCCATGCACCAACAGTGTCTCGCCGGTGGACTGAGAGAACCGTTCAAACAGGCGATCAATGACCAGATGGTCGTGGCGATTGGTGGTAATGATGGCGGTTTTGCAGCTCTGTGCGCGAGTCGTGTATTCGGGGGTAGGCTCCAGTCCATTGGTAAACAGCAGAGCGGCCGGTGGGGGAGAAAAGAGCTGCTTCAGGCAGTGTTGGTAGTTCTCCGGATCGCCGCTGAGCAGATGTGCTTGCTCCGGTGGGCCGATAATCTGAATCTGGTTTGGGCGTATGAGATTGAGCGGGCCTGCCGGTGCCCCAATCTCTTGGTCATGCCTGTCATCGAGAATGGAGTTGTCACCACACCAGCCATCCCATTCTAAGTCGAGTTCGACGCTCAGGGCGTCGATGAGCTCCTGAACGGTGCGTATCGATTTCATTTGCTGGCGATAGCGGCTTCCCGCTGCCGGATGAGCCGATGCAGGTCCTGATCTGTCTCTGCCTCGCGCAGTGCAGCACAAAAAGCGCTGTCACTGAACATGCTCGCCAGTTTAGAGAGTAGTTGAAGATGCTCGTCGGTGGCTTCTTCCGGTACCAACATGGCGAATGCCAGATCGACCGGGTCGCCGTCAAGCGCATCAAAATCGATACCTTTGGGAAGTTTTATGAAAGCCCCCATCGCCTGAGAAACCTCAGGCATACGGGCATGGGGTAACGCTATCCCTTTTCCGAGACCCGTGCTGCCGAGCCGCTCACGTTCCAGCAGGGCATCGAATACCAAGTCCCGGGTCAGGTCTGGAATCGACTCGGCCAGCCGCTGGCCGAGTTGTTCCAGGACGCGTTTTTTACTGGCCGCCTCAAGGTTGCAGCCGATGCGTTTCTCCTGCAGAAAACCTTCGGGAAACATTAAGACCTCGCCAGTTAACTGAAGTCGCTGCTATTCCACGGCATACTTGACGCCGCTGCCGGCGCGGTGGCTCTTCATTTTTTCCTTGTGTTTGATCACTTGCCTGTCCAATTTATCGGTCAGAACATCGATAGCAGCGTACATGTCCTCATGCACGGAATCGGCAAACACATTGGCGCCGTTGACGTGCATGGTAGCTTCTGCCTTCTGCCTCATTTTTTCGACACTCAGAATGACGTGAACATTGGTCACGTTATCGAAATGGCGTTCGAGACGCTCGAACTTGTTGTCCACATAGTTCTTCAAGGCATCGGTAACGTCTACATGATGACCGGTCAGGCTAATTTGCATAATTATCTCCTGTGCTTAGATGAGACAACTCATCACCCTGCCTGATCTCAGCGGCTGGTCTGCGTTGCAGATGTCGCTTATTCGACACGATATGCCTTGTGCATGCTTGCATCCGCATTCGGTCGTTGGGTCGACTATGGGCAAAGCCGCATGGCCAGACACTTTAAATCAGGCGCTTTCGCTCGTTCGATGGCGGAATGCTCATCGACTCACGGTACTTGGCCACCGTACGCCGGGCCACTTCTATACCCTGGTCCGACAAAATGGTGGCGATTTTGTTGTCGCTGAGCGGCTTGTTCGGCAACTCAGCGGCAACCAATTTTTTAATCAGTGCGCGAATGGCTGTGGAGGAACACTCACCACCTGCGCTGGTACTGACATGACTGGAAAAAAAGTACTTAAACTCTAAAGTACCCCTGGGGGTGTGCATATATTTCTGAGTGGTAACCCGAGATATCGTCGATTCGTGCATCTCGAGAGCCTCTGCGATATCTCTGAGTACCAGTGGTTTCATCGCTTCTTCACCATGTTCGAAGAAACCACGCTGATATTCAACAATTTTAGTCGCCACCCGCAGAATGGTCTCGTTGCGGCTCATCAGGCTCTTGATGAACCAGCGCGCCTCCTGTAGATGATTTTTGAGAAAGGTGTTGTCTTTACTCTGATCGGCGCGCCGTATCAGACTGGCATATTCGCTGTTGACCCGCAATTTGGGTGTGGACTCGCCGTTCAGTTCCACCAGCCAGCGGCCTTTGTGTTTGCTGACGAAGACATCGGGAATCACATACTCCGGTTCACTTTGGGCAATGAGAGTGCCGGGGTGGGGATTAAGTGATCGAATCAGCTGCATGATTTCGCTGAGTTCATCATCCCCAATCTTCAGGCGTCGTTTGATCTGGTTCTGGTCCTGGTTCGCCAGGTGGTTGAAATGGTCACGGCAGAGATGGATCGCCTGGTCGATATGAGGCGTTGATGCCGGCAGTTGCCCCAGTTGGATCAGCAGGCACTCCTGGGGGCCGCGAGCACCGACACCGGGCGGGTCGAAGGCCTGGATTCTGTGTAGTACCGCTTCAACATCCTCAAGGGTGATTTCATCATCCTGTACATCCAGAGAGAGCAGGATCTCCTCCAGCTTACCGGTAAAGTAGCCGTCGTCACTGATGCTGTCGATAAGATTGGTGGCAATCAGGTGGTCATAGGGTGTGAAGGGTGTCAGGTTCATCTGCCAGATGAGGTGCTCATGCAGGGTGGGGGCGCCACTGCGCTGTGCAAGGTAATCGTTGTCGGTTGCCTCTCCACTGCCGCTGTTGCTGGGGAGGTAGCTATCGTAGACATCGGCCCATTCACTATCTACAGGAAGATCCTCTGTGACTTGGGAGGCATCGGTCTGTATTTCCCTCTCGTTGTTGATGTCGTTACCGTCCTGGCCCTCTTTAGTGCGATCTTCCTGGGATTTGCTATCGGCGCTATCGTTTTCTTTATGATTGTTGTGCCTGTGTTCCTCGTCTGTATCCAGCAGAGGATTGGTCTCCAGCGCCTCCTGTATCTCTTGGCTGAGATCGAGCGCGGAGAGCTGCAACAGGCGAATCGCCTGCTGCAACTGGGGCGTCATAGTGAGATGTTGTCCGAGACGGAGCTGGAGAGTCTGCTTCATTGCAGATGTGTCTATTAAACCTGGTATGTTATTTGTATGTCTTTAATCTCATTCTAGCTAAAAAAACACGGTGGGGTAATAGATTCTTTTTCGCCAAATACATTTCCTGATTGGGTTTGCCGACCATTAATCCCTCTAAATAAGTGGCTCAAATGACAGCAGTTAGGACTATCCTGCTAATTTACATGGTAAAATTTTCTCCCAGGTAGACAGAGCGAACCTGTGGATCGGCAAGGATGTCCGCTGTTGGCCCCTCAGCAAGTACCGATCCGGTACTGATGATGTAGGCGCGATCACAGATATCCAGGGTTTCCCGGACATTGTGGTCGGTAATCAGGACACCTATCTCCAACGACTTCAGGTGTTGGATGATTTTTTTGATGTCGATAACCGCAATGGGATCGACACCGGCGAAGGGTTCGTCGAGCAGAACAAATCGTGGTTGAATTGAGAGGGCGCGGGCAATCTCCAGGCGCCGCCGCTCACCACCTGAGAGACTCATGGCCTGGCTCTCCCGCAGATGAGCGATACCAAACTCTTCCAGCAGCCGATCACAGCGTTCCTGTCTTGTCGCTTTATCCAGTTCCTTGCGGGTTTCCAATATGGCGAGGATGTTGTTTTCTACGCTGAGCCGACGAAATACCGAGGCCTCTTGGGCCAGGTAGCCGATACCGAGTCGTGCCCGCTGGTGCATGGGTAGATCGGTCAGATCTTGGCCATCGAGCAACACTTGCCCCTGGCCTGCCCGAATCAGCCCGACGATCATGTAAAAGCTGGTAGTTTTTCCTGCGCCGTTGGGTCCCAGCAGGCCGACCACTTCACCGCTACTGACCGATAGTGAAACACCATCGACCACGCTGCGCTTGTGATACTGTTTTTTGAGTCCTTCGGCTTGCAGCAGGCTCATGGGGCCGTTTTCTTCCGTGGTTCTATGATGACCTGCACCCGCTGTTTTCCATCCGCACTGGTACCGGCTTTGACTTGTGATGAGGTGCGATTGTAGATAATACGGTCGCTGCGGAATTGATCGGGGCCCTGCTCGAGGAGGACGTCATCGAACAGCAGCAGCTCGTCCCTATCGACATAGAACTCAGCCCGCAGAGCGCGCCCGCGAACCTCCTCCTGTTCATCTATTGTTTGTTGGAATCGGGTCGGTTGTCCCTCACTGATCAACTTGTCGGTTTTACCGTCACGCCGGTGGATCCAGAGTCGATCCGCCCACAGCTTTAGGCTGCCCTGGGTGATCACGACATTACCCTGATAGAGGCTGATGCCAGTACCCTCGCCGATGGAGACGCTATCTGCCTCCAGATGCATAGGCTGATCCCTGTCTCCGCTGAGCGCCTGTAGTGCCAGAGGAAACAGTAACCCCATCAGAAGGGCCGGATAGAGTAGCGATTTAATTAAATTCATAACGACCCCTTACCTGACTGAGCAGATTGAGACGCACCGGTGCCTTCAGCCAGCCCTCCATGCCAACACCAGTGATCCATTGTTGGCCACTTTCGATGCGTATTGGGGCATCGGTGGTGGTATGGGCATCTCTAGTCGCGACAGTCAGATCCCGTGTGACTATATGATAGGGCGCGTGCTTCCCCCCGCCTTCCCGGTCGATGATGACTTCACCTGGCATAAAGATAATGTCTTTATCACTGTTGGCCAGCGCTTTTTCGGCCTGCATCCGCCAGGGAGGTGTTTCGGGATCGTAACGCCAGAGGACAGGGCTGTTGAGTTCTGCGGTAGCGGTAGACTCGAAGTGTTCCATATGGGGGGTTTCCAGGGTCTGCTGAAGACGCCCACCGGGGTCGAAAGTGTGTACCTTCAGCTGCTCAGCATAGTAGTCTGGCGTTTCGACGCCTGCCACTCGGGTTTCCTCTGACGGTGCAAGCAGTTTTTGCATCCACCAGAAAAGACTCAGCAGAGCGGCCAGTGTCAGACTGATGCCGAGCAGTTGCCGCTTCAAAGATAGTGTTCCAGGGCAGACTTGAGATTGCCCTGGGCCTCCATGATCATTTCACAGACATCCCGTCCAGCACCTCGTCCGCCAGCATTGGGCGTCAGCCAATGGGCATGTTGTTTCACCAGTGGGTGCGCATCGTTGACTGCTATCGCCAGACCAACACGGCGCATAATCGGCAGATCGACAACGTCGTCTCCCACATAAGCGACTTGTGAAGCCTGTAAGTCAAGCTTGTTACACAGCGCTTTAAAAGCGGGTAGTTTCTCCAGTTTGCCCTGATAGACATGTTCTACACCCAGGCTCTCCATACGAATACGCACTACCTCAGATGTGCGGCCCGTGATGATGCCGATGATGACACCGCTGTGCTGCAGCATTTTCATACCGTGTCCGTCGCGGGAGTTAAAGGCCTTGTACTCCTGGCCATCATCTCCAAGATAGAGGCTGCCGTCCGTCAGCACGCCATCCACATCGAATACCACCAGCTTGATCTCTTGCGCCTTGTCTTGAATATCTTGCATTTGAACCTCCTACATCACACCGGCTCTCAACAGGTCATGCATGTTGAATGCGCCGACCAGTTGCTGCTCCTCATCTACCACCAGCAGGCCGTTTATCTTTTTTTTATCCATCATCTGCAAGGCTTCCGCGGCGAGCATGTTGGGTGGCGCGGTCTTGCAGTTCTTTGTCATTACCTCGCATACACCGAGGGAATGAATGTCAACGGGATTGTAAAGCGTACGCCGAAGGTCGCCATCGGTATAGAGACCGGCTACACGTCCTTCAGCGTCAACGACAGCAGTCATGCCGAGTCCTTTTGCTGACATCATTTCCAGAGCGTCATGTAATGTGGCATTGGTATTGACCACAGGTAGAGCATCACCGGTATGCATGATGTCACTGACATGCAGCAACAGACGTCTGCCCAGGCTGCCGCCCGGGTGGGAGAGGGCGAAGTCCTTGGCGGTAAAACCACGGGCCTGCAACAAGGCCACTGCGAGTGCGTCACCCATCACCAGAGCGGCGGTGGTACTGCTGGTCGGTGCCAGACCCAGTGGGCAGGCCTCTTTTTCGACACTGACATCAATGTGGACTTCTGACTCTCTGGCCAAAGTTGACTGAGGCTTGCCGGTCATGGCGATGAGTGGCACACCTAAACGCTTGAGTAGCGGCAGAATAGTCAGCAGTTCGTTGGTCTCCCCGGAGTTGGAGAGGGCCAGCACCGCATCCTGTGCAGTAATCATACCCAGGTCTCCGTGGCTGGCTTCTCCCGGATGCACAAAGAATGCGGGACTGCCGGTGCTCGCCAGGGTGGCTGCAATCTTATTACCGATATGGCCTGATTTACCCATACCGATCACGACGATTCTGCCCTGGCAATCCAATAGATAACGGCAGGCCTGGGCAAAACGCTCATCCAGGCGATCGAGTAGTGCTGAGATGGCGGTGGCCTCTGTTTCAATAACTGCCCGCCCCAAATCGGTCATCTGCGAGATTTCCAGTGCGTTGACTTCTGCTTTGTGTGTCATGATGCCGATGCCATGTTTTTCTTGATGAAAGTAATCGTCTAGGTTCGAACCAGGGAAAAGAATAACAGAGACTGGTAGCCGATAAATGCACAAAGCAGGATCAGTCCCTCGAATCGGTTGATACGACCCGGTCTACCGAAACCATATCCCATTAGAAAAAGTGCGACAGTCAAAGCAATCATGGTGGGTTGGTCCCGGGTAAGTACCTCGGGCAGAAACGGACCAGGTGCGATCAGGCCGGGAAGACTCAATACCGCTAATAAGTTGTAGAGATTAGAACCGATGACATTGCCAATGGCGATGTCATGTTCTCCCTTCATTGCGCTCGCAATACTGGCCGCCAGTTCCGGCAGACTGGTACCGATAGCCACGATAGTCAGGCCGATGACAACATCGCTGATACCCAGGGCAGTGGCTATGTTCGTGGCGCCCCAGACCAATGTGCGTGAACTGGCGAGCAGTGCAACCAGTCCCAGCAGCAACAATAAGATTGCCTTGCCTGTAGGGATATCATGGGGAATTTCTGCGTCAAATTCACCGGCGATGGGATCAGACTGAGCGGTTTTAGCCGAGTGGACCATCCAGCTGAGGATGCCGACTAGCAGTAACAATAGAATCGCGCCATCGAGCTGATCCAGTACCCCATCCCACATCAGGGCCAGGCTGATGAGGGTGATGGCCAACAGCAACGGATATTCTCTTTTTAATACGCCGGAATGGACTGAAAGGGGAGTGACCATCGCGGTAAAACCGAGAATCAAACCGATATTGGCGATATTGGAGCCGAGCGCATTACCGATTGCCAGGCCAGGGTTGCCCTCGTAGGAGGCAATGCTTGAGACGAGGATCTCCGGTGCGGATGTGCCTAGGCCAACGATTGTCAGGCCGATCATCATGGGTGAGACGCCTAAGTTGTTGGCCAGGGCGGCGGCACCGCTGATGAATCGGTCTGCACCCCAGACCAGTACGGCGAGTCCGGCAAGAATGGCAAGGCTGTTTAGTAACATCGGAGCAACAACTATTGAGTATCTGGGTAGTTAATCTTGATCTGCCTGTCTGACGGGAGCCGAATATATGATTCAGCGCCTGTATTTTTTTCTATTTCAACCAGGAGCAGCAGATTATAGGCAGGAGGATAATATCAGATTGAGTGACAGATGTAGGGTTGACAAAATCATCAGAATATTAGAGCATACAAACATACTGATTCGTTAATCGTAACAGTATTCCTCCTTTGGTGGCTATTCTTAAGCGCGGCCTCCCCGGCTGCGCTTTTTTTTGTCTGCCATTTCCTATGGGCCTTGCGTCTAAACTAAGGATCATGTAATATCCGCCGTCTTTTTCGAGACGTGACAGTTCCCCATCGGAGCGGCATTAAATGACTACTGTAAGCGCAAAACCGGCAGAGGTACGCCGTAATTGGTACCTCGTGGACGCTACAGACAAGACCCTGGGTCGTCTGTCCACTGAAATCGCTCGTCGCCTGCGCGGCAAGCACAAGCCGGAATACACGCCTCATGTGGATACCGGGGATTACATCGTTGTTGTGAATGCCGAAAAGATCCGTGTCACGGGTAATAAATTGGCAGACAAGATGTACCATCATCATACCGGCTACATCGGTAACCTGAAGTCCATTAATTTAGGTAAACTGCTGCAGAAGGCGCCAGAACGGGCAATCCAGCATGCGGTCAAGGGGATGATGCCGAAGAATTCGCTGGGACGCGCCATGTTTAAGAAACTGCGCGTCTTCGCCGGTAATGAACACACCCATCAAGCTCAGCAGCCAGAGCCGCTGGACATCTGATAGAACAAACCAGGTTAAGATCATGGCAGATATGCACAACACAACCGGTCGCCGCAAAAGTTCAACTGCGCGCGTCTTCCTCACAGCCGGTAGCGGTAACATCGTGGTAAACAATAAACCACTGGACGAATATTTCGGCCGCGAGACTGCGCGTATGGTCGTGCGTCAGGCGCTGGATGTCACCGAAATGGGTGACAAGGTCGACGTTAAGGTGACCGTGAACGGTGGTGGTACAACCGGACAGGCTGGCGCCATTCGCCACGGCATCGCCCGTGCGCTGGACGCTTTTGACAACGGTCTGCATGGCACCCTGCGTAAGGCGGGTTACCTGACTCGTGACGCCCGTGCCGTCGAGCGTAAGAAGGTCGGCCTGCACAAAGCCCGCAAGCGTCCTCAGTTCTCCAAGCGTTAAGACTGACCCGGCGCATTGCGCCAGGCCTGCAACTGGGGATTCGTCTAACGGCAGGACAGCGGACTCTGACTCCGTATGTGGAGGTTCGAATCCTCCATCCCCAGCCAACAGAACAACGAACCCGCCCAGTGCGGGTTTTTTGTTGTGCTAAAAACGGAGTCGAAAGGATGAGGGGTGAGAATCTCCACCGAGGTTCGACAACGACGCGCAGCGACGAAGAATGGCGTAGCACAGCCCCCATTGTAATGGATGAAGAGCCAAGAAGCCTTTTATCTGTTGGCAGAGCTTTGCGCTTGAGTGGAAAACCTCAGATAGCTGCATATCGCTGGAGAAGCGTATCTTGCGAGTGAGTCAGCAAGAAACAGGCTGAGATACTCAAAATTCCCTCATCTACCTCGGTACCGGAGCTACGTTCCACACCTTCTGTGCATATTCCTGAATCGTACGGTCACTGGAAAAATAACCCATGCGGGCTGTGTTGAGGATGGCCATGCGGTCCCATTCGTCAGGTGTCCGGTATGCCTTATCCGCCTGGTCGCTGATGTCCAGATAGGATTGGAAATCGGCCAGTACTTTAAAGTGATCGGCATTGAGCAGATTGTCTGTGATTGTGCGGTAACGATCCGGCTCCTCCGGTGAGAAGTAGCCATTGGCAATCATGTCGATGACCCGTCTCAGGCAGGCGTTTGTTTCATAATGGCTGCGAGGGTTGTAGCCTTGGATGTTAAGTCTCTCGATGTCTTTGGTTGTGTGTCCGAAGATAAAGATATTATCGCTACCAATATGCTGCTGCATCTCCACATTCGCACCGTCCATAGTCCCCATGGTGAGCGCACCGTTCAGCGCCAGTTTCATATTCCCAGTGCCTGACGCTTCCATGCCCGCAGTCGAGATCTGTTGCGACAGTTCAGCGGCAGGGATGATATCCGAAGCGGTGGTCACATCGTAATTAGGGATGAAGATGATTTTTAAACGGTCGCTGACCGCCGGATCATTGTCGATGACGTCAGCCACGTCGTTGATCAGTCGAATGATCAGTTTGGCCATGGCGTAACCCGGTGCCGCTTTACCACCAAAGATGATTGTACGAGGTACGAATTTTTTTGCATCGGTATCGGTCAGACGATTGTAGAGCGCAATGGTACGTAACAGGTTGAGCAATTGGCGTTTGTATTCATGGATGCGTTTTACCTGCACATCGAACAAAGTGTGAGGGTCGATCTCTCGCTTGAGGTAGTAGTTTATCTGTGTGGCGAGCTTTTTTTTGTTAGCCAGTTTGATGGCAGCAAAGCGTTCTCTGAAAAGCGCATCGTCTGCCAGCGGCTCCAGCTGTTTGAGTTGATCCAGGTCTTTGATCCAGTCTGATCCTATGGCGTCGCAGATTAGCTTAGAGAGTCCTTTGTTCGAGAGATAGAGCCAGCGGCGTGGTGTGATGCCGTTGGTGACGTTCATGATTTTGTTCGGGTAGTAACGGTTGAAATCCCTGAAGGTGTATTTGCGCAGCAGTTCGCTGTGTAGCGCCGAGACACCGTTCACACGATGACTGCCGACGATAGCAAGGTGGGCCATGCGGATTCGTCGCTCTCCCCCATCATCAATGATCGAGAGGCGATGTAAGAGATCCATGTCTCCCGGATTGAGATGACCCAGCATCAGCAAAAAGCGGCGATTGATTTCGTAGATCAGCTGTAGATGACGGGGTAGCAGCTGTTCGAGAATATGGACAGGCCAGGTCTCAAGCGCCTCGGGCAACAGGGTGTGGTTGGTGTAGGAGAAGACCCGGGTGGTGATGTCCCAGGCGGGTTGCCACTCGAGGTGGTGCTTGTCCATCAACAGTCTCATCAATTCCGGGATGGCGATGGCCGGATGAGTGTCGTTGAGCTGGATGGCGACCTTTTCCGGTAGCTCACGCAGATCGTCATGATCGATAAAAAAGCGTCGCAGGATATCCTTCAGTGAGGCGCTGACGAAAAAATACTGCTGCTTCAGACGCAACAGTTTGTTCATGGTCGAGGTGTCGTTGGGATAGAGCACCTTGGAGATGTTTTCTGAATGCGTTTTACCAACCACGGCCTCTGTATATTCGCCCAGGTTGAAGCAGTTGAGATCAAAATCCTCGTAGGCTTTTGCGCTCCACAGCCGAAGATTGTTGACGGTGTCGTTGTGAAAGCCGGGAATGGGTGTGTCGTAGGCCTGCGCCATGACCACATCTCCCTCGATCCAGTCGAAGTGGCGGCGTCCTGTCTGGTCTTGGTACTCCATGACACGGCCGCCAAAACGAATACGGTAGGAGACTTCCGGGCGGGGGAACTCCCAGGGATTACCATGGGTCAGCCAGTTTTCCGGGAGCTCCACCTGCTGTCCATCCTCGATTTTCTGCCGGAACATGCCGTATTCGAAGCGAATGCCATAGCCGTAGCCGGGAATATTGAGTGTCGCCATGGAATCAAGAAAACAGGCGGCGAGTCTGCCGAGGCCGCCATTGCCCAAGGCGGCATCATGTTCAAGACTGCGTAGCCGTTCCAGCTCGATACCGAGTTTATGCAGTGCCTCGGTGCAGGCGTCGTAGATGTCCATGTTCAACAGGCTGTTGACCAAGCTGCGGCCGATGAGGAACTCCATCGACAGGTAGTAGGCCCGCTTGGCATCGTGTTTATAGTAACTGCGTTGGGTCTCCATCCAGCGCTCGATCAGGCGATCCCTCACAACATGGCTGAAGGCCATCATCCAGTCGTGCTCGGTAGCGGTTAGGGGGTCCTTGCCGATGGTATAGACAAGATGGTTAGAGACGGAACGTTGGACGGCCTTGGTGTCTGAGCCCAGGTAGTCGTATTTAAATGCGCTCTGCGGGTCTTTGCTCATAAGCGTGGTTCATCTTTTTTCAAAGTCGGATGTCGATGCCAGGCAGCCTGGACTTCGGGCGGTTTCACCCTTAATTGGTAGCACTATTCCAGCGCAGTGCCAAGGCGGGTATGCGTTTCAATAATGGAAAGGTGAGAGGATAAAGCAGCAGTCCTAGACCATCGGCGGTCAGATCCCATAGAGAGAAGCTGCGATAGGGTAGATAGTACTGCACCAGTTCTATGAACAGGCCATAGGCCAGCAACGGCAGCAGTTTTGGCAGTCCCCAATGGTGCTTTGGCCAGGCAAAGTCGAGTAGAAAGGCCAGGCAGAGAAACGCAGCCGCATGTCCAAACTTGTCATTAATGTCTGCGACCGGAGTCTCTTCGATCTGGCCGAATGAAAGATAACCAACCAGCACCAGTGTGAGGACGAAGGCGGTCCGAAAGAGACCGCTATGGGGCATGCTGCTCTGGACCTGCGGTGGATGATTCAGTGCAGCTGTTCCCTGGCAATGGCGCGATAAGCAATGTCGGAGCGGAAATAGACCTTCTCCCAATGGATGGAGCGGGTCAAGTCGTAAGCGCGTTGCTGGGCCTGGATAACCGTGTCACCCAATGCTGTAGCGCAGAGTACGCGGCCACCGGCTGTGACAATTTGGTCGTTGAGAAGGGCTGTGCCGGCATGAAACACCTTGGCGTCACCGCTCTCCGGCTCTGGCAGGCCACTGATTGGCAGATCCTTTTGATAGGGGCCTGGATAGCCGCCGGCGGCCAGAACAACGCCTACTGAGGCTCTGGGGTCCCATTCGGTGGTCTCTGTGTCGAGGCGCTGCTCCAGCGCAGCAAGGCAGTGAGAAACCAGATCAGAACGCATGCGCAGCATGATCGGCTGGGTCTCGGGATCACCGAAACGGCAGTTATATTCGATAACTTTCGGGATGCCGTCCGCGGTGATCATGAGGCCGGCATAGAGAAAGCCGGTATAGGGGCGACCCTCATCGGCCATGCCCTTGACTGTGGGCAGGATCACTTGCTCCATGATGCGCAGGTGAATCTCGTCTGTCACCACAGGCGCGGGAGAGTATGCGCCCATGCCACCGGTGTTGAGGCCGGTATCGCCGTCTCCCATCCGTTTGTGGTCCTGGCTGGTAGCCATGGGCAGGACATGCTCGCCATCTGCCATGACGATGAAGCTTGCCTCTTCTCCTTCCAGATACTCCTCAATGACCACTTGGTGACCTGCTTCACCGAAGGCGTTGCCGGCCAGCATATCCCTGACGGCCTGCTTAGCTGTCTCCAGGTCCATGGCGACGATGACCCCTTTGCCTGCGGCCAGACCATCGGCCTTGATCACGATGGGTGCGCCGGTCTCCTGCAGATAGGCGAGGGCAGAATCTATATCGGTAAAGGTCTGGTAGTCGGCGGTAGGTATATGATGGCGGGCAAGGAAATCCTTGGTAAAGGACTTGGAACCTTCTAACTGGGCTGCTTCTCGACCGGGTCCAAAGCAGCGTAGACCGGCTGCTGTAAAAGCGTCGACGATGCCTATGACCAGCGGAGCCTCAGGCCCCACGATGGTGAGGCCGATATCATTGGCCTTGGCGAAATCGATCAGCTCATCAATCGCATTGACATCGATCTGTACATTTTCCAATCGTGCCTCCAGTGCGGTGCCGGCATTGCCTGGTGCAACATAGACCTTATCGGCCAGAGGGGATTGTGCGGCCTTCCAGGCCAGGGCGTGTTCGCGGCCGCCCGCGCCAATGACGAGTATGTTCATGAGTTTTTACTGGTTGTACCTGACTGCGAATTGGATTGATTGAGTCTCGATCTGGGATCGGTGAAATATAACGCAAAGGTCGCAAAGAAGCGCAAAGGATGCAAAGTAAATCACTCAAACCGATAAATAACCTTTGCGAACTCTGCGTTATAAACCCACATCCCGAATGCTTATTGAGATTTGTTCCGGCAGCAAACTCAGTGACGGAAATGACGCATGCCTGTGAATACCATGGCCATGTCATGTTCATTGGCGGCGGCAATGGCCTCGTCGTCACGCATCGATCCGCCTGGCTGAATAACGGCGGCAATACCTGCCTCGGCGGCATTGTCGATGCCATCGCGGAAGGGGAAAAAGGCATCCGACGCCATGACCGATCCTTTAACCGTCAATCCTGCGTGTTCGGCTTTTATGCCGGCGATACGGGCGGAGTTTATGCGGCTCATCTGCCCGGCGCCAACACCAATGGTCATGCCGTCACGACCATAAACGATGGCATTGGATTTGACGTATTTTGCGACACGCCAGGTAAAGAGCAGGTCACGCATCTCCTGTTCGGTAGGCTGACGTTGGCTGACGACCTTGATCTCTTTGGTCAGTTGCAGGTCGGCATCCTGCACCAGCAGACCGCCGTTGACACGCTTGTACTCCGTACGATGAATGGCTTCGCTGGTCCATTCTCCGCAAGATAACAGACGTACGTTTTTCTTGCTGCTGACCTTTTCGACTGCGGCAGCGGAGACTTTGGGTGCGATAATCACCTCCACAAACTGACGCTCGACGATGGCTTTGGCGGTCTCTCCATCCAGTTCACCATTGAAGGCGATGATGCCGCCGAAGGCCGATTCCGGATCGGTGCTGTAGGCCCGGTCATAGGCTTCCAATAGATTGGCGCCATAGGCGACACCGCAGGGATTGGCATGCTTGACGATGACACATGCGGGACCCTCGTCGAAGCTTTTGACGCACTCCAGGGCAGCATCGGTATCGGCGATATTGTTGTAAGAGAGTTCCTTGCCCTGCAACTGTGTGGCAGTGGCAACACTGGCTTCTTCGATAAGGTTTTCCACGAAGAAGGCCGCTTTCTGGTGAGGGTTCTCGCCGTAGCGCATGGTCTGGGTCTGCTTGAATTGCATAGAAAGCGTACGGGGAAAATCGCTCACCTCATCACCCAGTCGCACCCCGAAGTAGTTGGCGATGGCACTGTCGTAACGGGCGGTGTGTTCGAAGGTCTTCACGGCCAGATCGAAACGGGTGGCGTCGGTTACGGCGTTATCGTTATTCGCCATCTCCTGCAGTACCCGATCGTAGTCAGCGGCATCGACCACGACGGTAACATCCTTATGGTTCTTAGCCGCAGCGCGCAGCATGGTGGGGCCGCCGATGTCGATATTTTCAATGGCGGTGGGCAGGTCGCAATCGGGTTTGGCGACTGTCTCTTCGAAGGGGTAGAGGTTGACGACGATAAGGTCGATAGCGCCGATGCCGTTCTCCTTCATCACGCCATCGTCGGTACCGCGTCTGCCCAAGATGCCGCCGTGGATCTTGGGGTGAAGGGTCTTGACTCGTCCATCCATCATCTCAGGGTATCCGGTGTACTCGGAGACCTCGGTCACAGGCACATCGCTCTTTGTCAGTAGCTTAGCGGTGCCGCCGGTGGAGAGAATCTCGATCTGTTTATCAGCGAGGCTGCGAGCGAACTCGACGATGCCTGTTTTGTCAGAGACGCTGATCAGGGCGCGTTTAATCGATGCCATGGGTGGGTTTCCCCTATCTTAGTGAACGTGAATCGGGCAGTTGCCTAATGCGATGATCGCATTGGACAGCTGCCCGTGTGCATGGGTATGTATTCTACGGCTCAGTCCAGATCGTACTGGGAGAGCTTCTTGCGTAATGTACTGCGGCTGATGCCTAGGATAGAGGCGGCTAATGTCTGATTACCACCGGTGTGTTTCATAACGCTTTCAAGCAGTGGCGCTTCCACCTCGTTCATAACCAGGCGATAGAGATTATTTGCGCCGTGGCCATTGAGGTTTTGGAAGTAACGCTGCATTGCGTCGCTGACACACTGACGCAGCGGTTCCGATTTTTTGCTATGTGTGACAGTCAGTCGGCTGTCATCTTCTTTATTGAACAGACTTGCGTCGATGTTCATGCCGCCAGTTCCCCTTTCTCTTTTTGACACGCGAAATATGCACGTGCGTATTGCAGTTGCTGGCTGGCTGATTCCGTTCGGTTGATTTTTTCCCTGAAACGCGCCCCGCCGGGGTGTCGTTTACTGTACCAGGCAATGTGTTTGCGGGCGATCCGGGTGCCCATCGTTTCCCCATAGAATTCGTAAAGCTGAGACAGATGTTCCAATAAGATGTCTGCAACCCATTGAGTGTCTGGCGCTGGCAACAGATCGCCTGTCTGCAGAAAGTGATCGATTTCACAAAAGATCCAGGGTCTGCCCTGTGCGGCGCGGCCGATCATGAGGCCATCTGCACCGGTCTGCTCAAGTACCTGCTTTGCCTTCTCAGGAGAGTTGATGTCTCCATTGGCAATGACCGGTATGTCGATCTGCTGTTTTATCTGGCGAATGGTTTCGTACTCCGCTTCACCGGCAAACTTGCAGGCACGTGTTCGGCCATGGACCGATAGGGCCTGAATGCCAGAATCCTCGGCAATCTTCGCAATACGTATTCCATTCCTTTCTGACTTGTCCTGTCCGGTGCGGATCTTCAATGTTACCGGTATATCAACGGCGTCCACTACTGTCCGCAGTATGTCGGCCACCAAGGGCTCATTCTTAAGTAGTGCCGAGCCGGCAGCCTTTCGGCATACTTTTTTTGCAGGGCAGCCCATATTAATGTCGATAATCTGTGCCCCAAAGGCTACGTTGGCTTTTGCGGCATCGGCCATCATCGCCGGATCCGATCCCAGTATCTGTACGGCAATCGGGCCGCCTTCCCCTCGATGATCCAATCGCTTTACGCTCTTGCGTGTACCCCAGAGTGCGGCGTCGGCGGATATCATTTCTGACACAGCCAAGCCCGCACCCAACTTTCTGCAAAGTTGTCGAAAGGGTCTGTCGGTAACACCCGCCATGGGCGCAAGCAGCAGATTGTTATCTAATTTATAGGGTCCGATTTGCATTCAATCTGCCCTTCTTACGGGGGGCTGTTGGTGATTGAGGAGGGGTTGGGATACTACCGCCATTATGGTGCGGAATCAAAACTAAAATCACGTTCAATTGATCTGGATGCGGTACCAATAAAGTGCATAGATGCGAAGTGGCTCTAAGGCATCTAAGGAAGCTCTGAACGAATCCATCGATTGAGGGATAATGGTGCACATTCTAGGCCAATCATTATATAGACCCCATGAAGCAAACAACT
>JAHXHT010000003.1:0-19510 GCA_025656435.1 Candidatus Thiodiazotropha sp. (ex Gloverina cf. vestifex)
TAACAGTCACAATTACGGCCATACAACCGCGCCTACGCCTATCGGGGACTAATCGCCTCGGCTTTCAGCCTTCCATGGCGATCAGCGGTGGTATCTCGTAACGTTCGAGTAACGCGAGTGCTTTGGCATGCCAGGTTCTGGCATAATCCGGGGCGTCCAACTGAAAACAGGTGGGTTGTTCCATAACTATTAGCTACTTTGTTCGAAGTTTATTTTTTTTGTCCGCTGAGATTTTTCCCAACTAAGTACCTCTCTATTGCGACCGCTTGTCGGGTAGCTTTAGGAATTTTCTTATGGTTTGAGACATAAACAAGGGGGCTTATGCCCCCTCGCAGGATAAAAAAACTTATTGGTTTGGCTTAATGAACGCTGCCAAATGAGAGATCGAGGGAGTAGGGAGGCAGTGGGATGCCTGCAATCTTGCAAGCCTGAACCACGGGTCCACGAGGGAAGAGGCTGTAGAGATGTTTTTTGCCGCCACGCTCTTTTACCTGGGAGATCATGGCCTTGAGTACCAGTCTGGCGCTACAGCTGGTGCCATTCTCTTCGCAGTGACTGCGCAGGAAATGGATTACCTCCCAGTGGTCGTCTGTCAGTGTGATATTTTCCTCTTTAGCCAGCTCGACGGCTCTCTCCTCGGTCCAATCTTCAAAGCCTTCCGGTGTGTTGCTGTTCTCAACAGCCATGGGGTTCATATGCGGCATAGTCATTCTCCAGTGGTGATCTACCTAATCATTGTAATTATTGGAAATCAGATATTCTGATGAGCCCTGGTCAGGTCTCTACAACCCAAAGATAGATCAGATCCCGCAAAAGACCAAGAAAATTACTAGGTTTTTTGTGGTGATGTGATTCCACCCAAATTGCCTGGCGACAAAGGGGCGTGTTTTCCGTTACCATCCATTTAAATTTTTTGTGGAAATTCCTCTGCTTATGTCATCAAAACCCCCGTTTATTCTAGTCGATGGTTCCTCCTATCTTTTCCGGGCCTACCATGCGCTGCCTGATCTGAATAACGCCCAAGGAGAGCCCACCGGTGCCATTGTCGGGGTGCTGAACATGCTCCGGCGACTGCTCAATGATTATCAGCCTGAGAACATAGCGGTGATTTTCGATGCGCCCGGGGGCAATTTTCGAAATGAACTCTATGCGGAGTACAAGGCCAACCGCCCGCCCATGCCGGAGGACCTGCGTGTGCAGATCGTCCCCCTGCACGACATTATCCGGGCCATGGGGCTGCCGCTGGTGATGGTGGAAGGGGTGGAGGCGGACGATGTCATCGGTACGCTGGCCCGGCAGGCCACAGAGCAGGATATGGATACGCTGATCTCCACCGGCGACAAGGACATGGCTCAACTGGTGAATCAGCACGTCAGCCTGGTCAATACCATGTCGGAGACCTTCACGGACCAGGCGGGCGTGGTGGAGAAATTTGGGGTCAAACCCGAACAGATTATCGACTATCTGGCCTTGATGGGGGATTCGGTGGACAACATCCCCGGGGTGCCAAAGTGTGGACCCAAGACAGCCGCCAAGTGGCTGCAGGCCTACGATGATTTGGATAATCTGATGGCCCATGCGGATGAGATCAAAGGCAAGATCGGTGAAAATCTGAGAGCCAGTCTGGATTTCCTCCCGCTCTCACGGGAGCTGGCAACCATCAAGCTTGATGTGGCATTGGACAAGGCACCTGCTGACTATACCCAGACCGATTCGGATATTGCGTGCCTGAGAGAACACTACCAGCGGATGGAATCCAACCGGCTGCTCGCTACCCTGGAGGGTGTAGCGGAAACACCGACAGAAGAGCCGCCTGCACAGGTTGAGGGTGAATACGAGACGATCCTAGATGAGGAAAGATTTATTCACTGGCTCAAGCGGCTTGAACAGACTGAACTCTTCGCCTTCGATACAGAGACCACCAGTCTCGACTATATGTTGGCTGAATTGGTGGGTCTCTCTTTCGCCGTCCAGGCCGGCGAGGCTGCTTATGTACCCCTGGCCCATGATTACCCCGGTGCACCGCATCAGTTATCCCGTGAGTGGGTACTCACTCAGCTCAAACCCTTATTGCAGGATGATAGCCGGAAAAAGGTCGGCCAGAATCTGAAATACGATATGAGTGTGTTGGCCCGATACGATATTGAACTGCGAGGTGTGGCCTTCGATACGATGTTGGGGTCCTACGTGCTTGACTCCACCGCAACCCGCCACGATATGGATTCGCTGGCGAAGACCTACTTGCAGCGAGAAACGATCCATTTCGAGGATATCGCCGGCAAGGGCAAAAAACAGCTGACATTCAACCAGATTGCCCTGGAAGAGGCAGCGCCCTACGCCGCGGAGGATGCGGATATCACACTGAGCCTGCACCAGGCCATCTGGCCCAAGCTGGAGGCTGAGGCGCCACTGTCAGGCTTGCTGACATCCTTGGAGATCCCTTTAGTATCCGTACTTTCGCGCATTGAACGCAATGGCGTGAGAATCGATTGTGACAAGCTCAGGCAGCAGAGCGGGGAGATGGCCAAGAGCATGCATGCACTGGAGCAACAGGCTTATGGGATTGCCGGGCATAATTTCAATCTGGCCTCACCCAAGCAGATTGGCGAGATCTTCTTCAATGAACTGAAGCTTCCGGTGATCTCCAAAACCCCCAAGGGAGCACCATCAACCGCCGAATCGGTGTTGGTGGAACTGGCGGAACAGGGCCATGAGTTACCCGCTGTGATTCTGCAGCACCGAGGACTTTCTAAGCTGAAGTCGACCTATACCGACAAGCTGCCGGAGATGGTCAACCCTGTCACCGGACGTGTGCATACCTCTTATCATCAGGCTGTGGCAGCCACCGGACGGCTCTCATCGTCCGATCCTAACTTGCAGAACATCCCCATACGCAGCGAGGAGGGACGCCGTATACGCCAAGCATTTGTGGCAGAAACTGGTTGGAAGATGGTGGCTGCAGATTATTCACAGATTGAGTTACGCATCATGGCTCATCTCTCCGGTGATGCTGGCCTGCTCAAGGCCTTTTCGGCGGGCGAAGATATCCATCGCGCCACGGCAGCGGAGGTATTCGGAGAAGATCTGGAGCAGGTCACGTCTGACCAGCGCAGGTCCGCCAAGGCGATCAACTTTGGTCTGATCTACGGCATGTCAGCCTTCGGACTGGCCAGGCAGCTGGGTATCGAGCGGTCTGCTGCACAGGACTATGTGGATCTCTACTTCAAACGTTATCCCGGCGTTGCAGGGTTCATGGACCGCATACGTGAACAGGCTCGCGAGCAGGGCTATGTGGAGACCCTGTTTGGCAGAAGGCTTTATCTACCTGACATCAATGCCCGTAATCACCAGCGACGAACTGGGGCGGAGCGCACGGCCATCAATGCTCCCATGCAGGGGAGCGCGGCGGATATCATTAAGCGCGCCATGCTCGAGGTGGATGGGTGGATCTGTACAGAGAAGCCACCGGTAAGAATGTTGATGCAGGTGCATGATGAACTGGTGTTGGAAGTGGAAGAGGCATTTGTGCCTGAGGCTATCCGGAAACTGCGTAGCTGCATGGAGGGGGCTGCCTCATTGGATGTCCCGCTGCTGGTTGATGTCGGCGTGGGCGATGATTGGGAAGCGGCCCACTGATTATTGCTATCTTATTGTATTAAAAAGAATATTTACTTCATTGCTGCCGAGGGAAATGTGAAAAAGTGATTCTGTGAAGAGATTTTGAACTTTCCCCTGAAGCCCCAGTCTATGAATACGTAAGTCGTATGACACGGGTCGCTTTCCTCCCTTTTGCGGCCCATCCTTCCCGGTCACCCCATCCGGGAAGATTAGGCCCCATCAACCTCTCCCCTTAGGTTGAAGGGGCCTTCTTTTTTTACCGATTTTTTGTCTATTCAAAACGGTTCTCTCCCTTCATCTGTCATCTGTTAAAGCGGCCTCGTTTCCCAGGTCGAACCAGATGTCTAAAACCTGATGGCACTCGTCTATGCCCTTATGTTTGAGTGCGGAGAATAGCTGAACGGTGATCTCCGGTCGGTCGCTCAATTCACGCCGGACCTTGAGCAGGGTTGATTTGCCAGCGCCACTTTTGAGCTTGTCGGCTTTGGTCAGCAGGATATGGGTGGGCAGGCCGTGATGGGTATTCCACTGCAGCATCTGCAGATCGAAGGGCTTGAGTGGATGACGGATATCCATCAGCAGGATCAATCCGCGCAGACACTGCCGGTTTTGCACATAGTCGGCAAGGCTCTTCTGCCATTGTTGTTTGACGGCCTCGGCGACCTTGGCGTAGCCATAGCCCGGCAGATCGACCAGACGTCGTTCCTCATCCAGTTCGAAGAAGTTGAGCAGCTGGGTACGCCCAGGCGTTTTACTGGCGCGGGCCAGGCTTTTCTGTCCACACAGCGCATTCAGTGCGCTCGACTTGCCGGCGTTGGATCGTCCGGCAAAGGCGACTTCTGTACCCTGGTCTGGCGGGGATTGATTGAGTCGGGCTGCACTCTTGAGAAAGCTGGCACGGCGGTAGTAAGGGTTCATATCGGTTCCAGGGCGGTGGTGGCAAGCCTGGGCACCCTATGCGATGGGAACCTGGTGGTCAACTACCCCAAAGGGGTTTGATCCAGGATTTCTTGCTCAGCTTGGGTTGTGCGCCGGCTGAGATGAAGAAGCCGCTGTACTGCATGTCCTCTTCCATAATGTGTTTGATGAGCCAGGTCTTGAGGAAGTGCATCAGTTCAAAACCGATCGACTTCTTGCCTGTGGCTACCTTGTCTTGAAGATCGACCACGGAATGCAGCAGCTCCTCGTGGATCTCCTTGTGCTCATCGTAACCGGGATAGTTGAGAATACGCATCAGGCTCTCTTCCACGGCGAAATGAATTCGTGTGTAGTCGGCCAGATCTTTCAGGATGCTATTGACCACATCACTGCCATGGCGTTGATGAATGGCCTCATGCATTTTGTTTACAAGATCGACCCGCACCTTATGCTGTTCGTCGATTTCTTCAATACCGACACTCAGGGTGTCTGACCACTCGACAAAGTTACTCATATCACCATCCCTTCTACTGCGTTAGTACATTCGCATTCCGTCAAATGTAAAGAAGTCGCGTTGTGACAGAGTTCACGGTCGTCTTTCAATAGTAGTCAAGTCTTTAGTGCTTGTTTACTAGTTTCTTTCCCAGGTACCTGATTTTCCGCCAGCTTTTTCGAGTAGTTGGATATCGCTGATAGACATGCCCCGATCAACAGCCTTGCACATGTCATAGATGGTGAGCAGGGTAACCTGGGCGGCGAACAGGGCCTCGATTTCTACGCCGGTCTGGCCCAAGGTCTCGACATGACACCGGCAATGGACACTATTTTTCTCCTCTTCGGGCGATAAGGTGATCTCCACCTTGGTGAGAGAGAGCGGATGGCAGAGGGGTACCAGATCCGGTGCCTTCTTGGCAGCCATAATACCGGCAATGCGGGCGACACCCAGGACATCCCCTTTTTTGTGGCTGCCTTGCAGGATCATCTTCAGGGTTTCGGGCTGCATGGTGATACGGCCCTCGGTGATTGCCCGGCGCTGAGTCTCTGGCTTGTCGCCCACATCGACCATGTGGGCTTCGCCCGCAGCATTGAAATGTGTGAAGTCAGCCATTAATAACCCGCCTCGCGCTCAATTTGTTTAGAGATTTCCAGGGTTTCAAAAGTCATCTCCTCGAGATCTGCCATGACAAAGGTGGCCGGTGAGCGGCCAACACCGCCGATGGTACCTGGATTGACCAGGTGCGTGGTGCCGCCTTTGAGATTTTTAACAGCCTCAATGCTTACCTTATGGCTGTGGCCACAACAAACCAGGTCCCAGTTGCCCGTGGCCGCCATGGCATTGCCGTAGTGAGGATAGTGCACCAGGAAAATTCTGCGTCCGGCCAGTTCCAAACCTGCATCCATTCCGTGGTAGTGAATATGGTTCTCATCTCGGTTGGCAAGACGGCCAAGGGTATAGAGATCGCCGGTATTGTTGCCATGGATGACATGCACGGGTAAGCGGTATTTATCAAGGCAATGGAGGGTGCTGGGAGCGACAACGTCACCACAGTGCAGAATGGCTTCGGCGCCTTTCTCCTTTGCAGTTTCCACTGCAGCGTCAAGCAGCGGGATGTGGTCATGGCTGTCGGATAGGATACAAACTTTCATAAATGGGCAGACTCAGACCAGATGATTAATAGTGATTATGGGCCCTAGCGAAACGGATGGCTTCCGCAGTTTAACGCGAAAGCCTCGCTTCTATTTGAATGCTGGCCGTTGGTGACGCCTGGTCGGCCAGTGCAGGGTTAGAAGTTCGGTTTGTCCGGCGCATCTTTGTACATCTGGATTGATTCCAGGATCTCTTGCTTGGCTTCATCTATGCCGTACCATCCGTCGACACGCACCCACTTTCCTTCATCCAGGTCTTTGTAGTGCTCGAAAAAGTGGGAGATGCGATTGAGTGTCTCTCCCGAGAGATCGCGGAAAGTCTGAACGCTTCTGTAAGTTTTGCACAGCTTGTCCATTGGCACTGCCAATACTTTGGCGTCGTCGCCTGACTCATCTTTCATCTTCAAAACACCGACAGGGCGGCAGGTGATGACAGAACCGGGAATCAGCGGATAGGGGGTCAAAACCAATACATCCACCGGATCGCCGTCTTTCGAGAGCGTATGCGGCACATAACCGTAGTTGCAGGGGTAGTGCATGGCGGTGGACATGAAACGGTCCACAAACATGGCGCCGGTGTCCTTGTCCAGTTCATACTTCACGGGATCTGAGTGGGCGGGTATCTCAATGATGACATTGATCTCGTTGGGTACGTTGGCACCGGATAAGACGCGGTCGAGATTCATGGGCTAGGTTCCTCGGGCTCGAAAAAAGCGCCATTATAGTCAGAGAGGGGGGGTCTGTCCCAAGGTAAATCAAACATTCACCCCCTTGGTATGTGGGTAATTCAGGCTTACCGTGGGAGAGAAGGAGGGCAAATGTGAAAGTGGTTGCTCTGCGATGTGCTGGGAATAAAGCTCTTTTTTTAATCTCGGGCAGGTAAGTGCAGTAAAAAAAGGCGGCCCGAAGGCCGCCTTTTTTCACGCTTAAGACCGTATCAGAGTATCGGCACAATCAGTAGTGCGACGATGTTGATGATCTTGATTAATGGGTTGATTGCGGGACCGGCAGTATCCTTGTAGGGGTCACCGACGGTATCGCCGGTGACTGCTGCCTTGTGAGCGTCGGAGCCCTTGCCGCCGTGATTACCGTCTTCGATATACTTTTTGGCATTATCCCAGGCGCCACCACCGGCAGTCATTGATATAGCGATGAAGAGGCCGGTGACGATGGTGCCGATCAATAAGCCGCCCAGCGCCTTGGCGCCGGCATCTCCACCCATGAGGGCACCGACGCCCAGGGCTACAACGATAGGCATCAGAACCGGCAGCAACGAGGGGATGATCATCTCCTTGATAGCGGCCTTGGTCAGCATGTCCACCGCTCTGCCGTAGTCAGGCTTTTCAGTGTGGTTCATGATGCCGGGTTTCTCGCGAAACTGGCGGCGTACCTCGTTGACGATACCACCGGCGGCACGCCCCACCGCTTCCATGGCCATGGAGCTGAACAGATAGGGTACCAGGCCACCGATGAAGAGGCCGATCAGCACAGCGGGATCGGACAGTTCAAAGCTGATGCTCTTGCCCGCATGCTCCAGGCTGCTGGTAAAGTCAGCGAACAGCACCAGCGCAGCCAGGCCGGCGGAGCCGATGGCATAACCTTTGGTGACTGCCTTGGTGGTGTTGCCGACGGCATCCAGGGGATCGGTGATATTACGGATTTTCTCATCCAACTCGGCCATCTCGGCTATGCCGCCGGCGTTGTCGGTGATGGGACCGTAGGCATCCAGCGCGACGATAATGCCGGTCATGGAGAGCATCGCGGTGGCCGCGATGGCGATACCGTAGATGCCTGCCAGATCGTAGGAGCCCCAGATGGCGGCACAGACGGCCAATACCGGAGCAGCCGTCGCCTTCATGGAGACGCCCAGACCGGCGATGACGTTGGTGCCGTCACCCGTGGTGGAGGCCTCGGCGATGTGGCGGACCGGCGCATACTCGGTGGAGGTGTAGTACTCGGTGATTACCACCATGGCGGCAGTCAGGATCAGGCCGATCATGGCAGAACCGAAGAGCTGCATGGTGTTGAAACCACCGACGCCGTTCATCATGGAGTCAGTGACAAAATAGAATGCCACGGCAGCCAGTACACCGGCGACGATCAGTCCCTTGTAGAGGGCGGGCATCACATTTGTGTCAGTATCCTTGGCCTTGACGAAGAAAGTGCCGATGATCGAGGCGATGATGGAGACACCACCCAGTACCAGCGGATAGAGCACTGCAGCGGGACCGGCGTCGGCCATCAACAGGCCGCCCAGCAGCATGGTGGCAACCACGGTGACTGCATAGGTTTCGAAAAGATCGGCCGCCATGCCGGCGCAGTCGCCCACGTTATCACCCACGTTGTCGGCGATGACCGCCGGGTTACGGGGATCATCCTCGGGGATACCGGCTTCCACCTTGCCGACGATGTCGGCCCCCACATCAGCACCCTTGGTGAAGATGCCGCCACCCAGTCGGGCAAAGATGGAGATCAGAGAGCCACCAAAAGCGAGTCCGACCAGCGGATGCAGCGGGTCTTCGACACCCATTGCGATCAGGATGGCATAGTAGCCCGCTACGCCGAGCAGGCCCAGGCCGACCACCAGCATGCCGGTGATGGCGCCACCGCGGAAGGCGATCTGCAGGGCCGCGTTGATGCCCTTGTTGGCAGCCTCGGCGGTACGCAGGTTGGAGCGCACCGAGATGTGCATACCAATGTAACCAGCGACGGCGGAGAGGATCGCGCCGATGGCGAAGCCGATGGCGGTGGCGGTGCCGAGGAAAAACCAGAGCACGACCAAGAGAATCAGCCCGACGATACCGATGGTGGTG
The DNA here is from genome assembly GCA_025656435.1 of Candidatus Thiodiazotropha sp. (ex Gloverina cf. vestifex). Taxonomy (GTDB): domain Bacteria; phylum Pseudomonadota; class Gammaproteobacteria; order Chromatiales; family Chromatiaceae; genus Thiodiazotropha. The sequence continues at coordinate 8,997 of JAHXHT010000003.1, forward strand.
TATTGGCGGTTGAGATAGGCCTTGGCACCTTCCTGTATGGCGCCGGCGATCTCTCGCATGCGCTCATTACCTTCAGGTTGTGCAAGAATCCATTTTACGGATATAAAGCCGTAGGCGAGTGCGGCAAAGGCGCAAGCTAGGGCGAAGATCAGTTCTATGCTCACTTTAGGGTCCTCCTCAGGATAAAAACCGTGTTCTGACAGTCTGCTCTGTCGGTTGGCATCCCTCCTGAAACTTTCGCTGACGGTAGATGTCTGCTCGGGTTGATGCCAGCTTTCAGAGGCTAAACGAAAAAGGGGGCTGTGTAGAGCCCCCAAGTCATCGTTATTTTATAGTTCGAATGATTCCAGCTTTTTCGCTACAGCCACGCCCTTCATAGTGACGTAGGCTGGCATTCCGTTGTCGTTGTAGGGTGGATAGGCCTCGCCCTTGATGAGTGGGTAGAGGTAATCCTTACAGGCCTGGGTGATGCCGAAGCCGTCATCGGTGATGAAATCCATCGGCATCATTTTCTCCACGTTGGCCACCTCGGAGAGTGGCGCCTCACCGATGCTCCATTTGTAGGGGTTCGAGGATTCACGCACCACGGTAGGCATGATGGAGTTTTTACCCTCCAGTGCTTTTTCTACAGCCGCCTTACCTAGTGCATAGGCTTGTTCCACATCGGACTCTGAGGCGAGATGGCGCGCCGCACGCTGCAGATAGTCAGCTACCGCCCAATGGAACTTATGGTCCAGGGCATCTTTGATCATGTTGGCCACCACGGGAGCGGCGCCACCCAGCTGGGCGTGACCGAATGAGTCCCGGGTACCCTGCTCGGCCAGAAACTTCCCGTCCGGCCAGTGACAACCTTCGGATACCACGATGCTGCAGAAGCCGTACTCTTTGACTTTCGCATCGACAGCGGCAAGGAATTTCTCCTGGTCGAATTCCACTTCAGGGAACAGGGTGACGACCGGGATGTTGTTGTCCTCGACCAGTGCGCCGGCGGCGGCAATCCAACCAGCATGGCGGCCCATTACCTCGATAACAAAGATTTTGGTGGAGGTGGCTGCCATGGAGCGTACGTCGAAGGAAGCCTCCAGGGTGGAAACGGCAATATATTTTGCGACTGAGCCGAAACCTGGGCAGTTGTCGGTAATCGGCAGGTCATTGTCCACAGTTTTGGGTACATGGATGGCCTGCACGGGGAATCCCATTTTCTCTGAGAGCTGGGAGACCTTGTAACACGTATCAGCAGAGTCACCGCCGCCGTTGTAGAAGAAGTAACCAATGTTGTGGGCCTTGAAAAGCTCGATCAGGCGCTCGTACTCACGCTGATTCTCTTCCAGGCTTTTGAGCTTGAAACGGCAGGAGCCGAAGCCGCCGGAGGGTGTGTGCTTGAGTGCTGCGATATCCTCCGCGGACTCGGCGCTGGTGTCGATCAGGTCTTCGGTCAGGGCGCCGATGATACCGTTGCGACCGGCATAGACGTTGGCAATCTTGTCCGGATGCTGGCGGGCGGTCTCGATGACGCCCGCGGCGGAGGCGTTGATAACGGCGGTCACACCGCCGGATTGTGCATAGAAAGCATTTTTAGCTGTCATTATTTTATGATCCCCTTCTTGTAATCAAAATCTTGGTTTTTTCTGTGTAGTTTAGATGTCGCCTCGTTCCTTGGCCTCGTAGTCAGCCTGGGCTTGGAGCAGAGAGACGATGCACTCGGTCAGGTCGTCGTATTCATGCGCGCCGGTGCCGTATTGTTGATATCCCCGATAGAAAAACTGGCAGCGGTACTTGCGGCTGCCGGTCTTGAAGATGATGAAGTTGCAGCCCTCGGCATCCCAGTAGACGACCGGGCAACTGGTCAATTCCCGATCCGATAGCATCAGCCGTATCTCGGCATCGGCGATCTGGGTCTCCACCTTTTGCCCATAGCGCTCCACCAGGGTGGTATCGATAACCCAGTGCTCAGATTCTGTGATATCCGGAATTTCAGGCATGAAGGACACTCTGCGATCATTACAAAACGCGAGGCGGTGAAGAATAATCTAATTGACCCCTTTAGTACACATGAACTCAGTTCCAGCCGTGGTCCCATCAGCGTTCTACGTATCTGCCGGTTGATCAACCGGTGCGTCAGCCTGAAGATTTAGTTACAACTGAATCCACACTTGTTTTGGAATAGAGTCCGCAAAGTCCGTTGACTTTACGGGAAATGTTGGATTAGCTTACCCAAGCTTGCTGGCAGCGGCTAATCCAAAACTTGGATGTAGCCATGGAATTTCCTAATTGATAACAACAGAAGCAGTTCTAAAGTTCTTGAAAATCTCGCTTTAAACATGAAGTGCGGCAGACATGAAACCTACCTTTACAGCTGTAATTAACTGAATTATATGGAAAACCCGTCCAGCTAAGGATAACCGGTCCGTGCTTTTGAGGAGTTGGGATGAGGATAGTGATACTGGGCGCACCAGGCGCTGGTAAGAGAGCCCAGACGGCTTTGATGGCTGAAAAGTATGGGCTGATTTCACTGACCACCAGCGAGTTGGTGAAAAAGGCGATGGCTGAAGAGGATGGCCCTCAGCTTCGAATGCTGCAGCAAGCGGGACAGATGGTGCCGGAGGACCTTCTTCTCACTCTGTTGCAGGAGCGCCTGCAGCAACCGGATATGCGTGACGGCTTCATCCTCAATGGCTTTCCCCGCAATCTCCTGCAGGCCCTTACTTTAGATGAAGCATTGGCTGAATTGGATCAGCCCCTCGATATGGTTCTGTTCATCCAAATAGAGACAGACGCCCTGATGGAACGCCTCGTTGGGCGACGCACCTGCAGATCCTGTGGGGCAACTTTCAATATCTATACCAATCCCCCCGTCGTGGATGATATCTGTGATCTCTGCGGCGGTCGGCTGCATCAGCGTGCTGACGACAACGAAGAGACGGTTAGTACTCGACTGCATGTATTTGATCATCTGACCGCTGCTCTGCTGGATCACTACGGCAAGCAGGGGAAAGTGGTTCGGGTCGATGGTGATGATCAGGCTAAACAAGTATTTGGCCGTTCCAGTCGGGAGGTTGAGAAGTTTTTTAAGCAGCGAAAGGCCGCTAAGACAGATGCGCCTCAGCAGGAAGAAACAACGCGTGCGCCTGAAGTTATTGAGAATAAGGTGGTTTCCCAACCCGCTTCAAAGCCACAACCCAAGGTTAAGGCGCCTTCTGGTACCAGAAAAACTTCTAGCACCTCTTCTACAGCGGCCAAAAAGAGTAAGGCCAAAGCGCAAACCAAGAAAAAACCAGCTACTGCCAAGAAAGTAAGCAAGCCGGTGGCCCGGACCACCGGGAAAAGTACTCAGGCCACCGCTGGAAAGGCGTCAGGGACAACGCCGGGTGTGAAAAAGTCGCTGAAAAAGAAAAAAGTTACTGCGAAAACCTCAAAATCCAAGAAGAAGGTAGTCAGTAAATCAGTAAAACGGAAAGCAGCACCGGTCAAGAAAAAGACGAAGACAGCTAAAGCGACATCAGTGAAAAAGCGGGCAGCGGTAAAAAAGGCAGTTTCTAAAAAGCCAGTGATTAAGAAAAAATCAGTTAAGTCAAAGGCTTCCATCAAGAAAAAGGTTGTCACGCAGAAAGCTACCAAGAAGACCCGTAAAAAAAGGGTGGCTTTGCCAAAGGCGGTAGCCAAGAAGAGCGCCAAGAAAAAAGTGGCCAAAAAGGTGCCCACCAAAAAACGGGCAGTGAAGAAAAAAACGACTAAACGCTCAAGCCGCCATCGCTAACAGTACAGGCGCCCAGCCTGGTGAGACCTGCTGGAACAGGCCGGCAACAGATGTTGAGCCGACAGTTCAGCTGCGGGAAGCGCGCTGGAATTCGGTCCCCTTACAACCTGAGCAGGGGGGGATGTGGCCGGTCTTCTTGAAGTGCATCTCCTTACCGCAGCCGGAGCATACCAGGGTACCTGGGCCAGTTATCTCTCCCGTATGGTAGAGGGATGAACGCGAGGCCCTCTGCGCCAGCTTTGCCAGTTCCAGCTTGGTCTGATCGGCCACACCAGTGAACATCTCCAGCATGCGATTTTCAACCTGCTGTACATCGAAGCGCCACCAGGCAGACATCTGCTCGCCTGTTTCCAGCAGGTAATCAGCGGCGTCTTTCATGTCCCGCTCCACATAGCCGGCGACCTTTTCTGCTTCCTCCCGGCTCAGTTCGCCGAGTTCGACCATCTTTTCCCGTGCATCGTCCAGATACTCTTTCATTCCCGGCAAGGCGTTTTCTTTGGCGGAATCGATGGCCTCATGCACTTCTTGTAAAATTTTGTCATAGGCAGCAGCCAATTTATCGAAGGGATATTGATCGTGTTGTGATTCAGGCATACTTCGCTCCTCACGGTCAGCCGTTGTTTCTGATGCTCTCTATCTCAATGATGGCCGATATGGCGTGTTTAGCAACCCACTAACCAGGGAGAGGTTCAAGCAACCGATTTCCCGGCCGATAAACTTGTTATGGAACAACGAGATCTCAACCTGTTTCGGGAGAGCCTGGCGCGCGTGACCGCGTCTGATGATTTTTTCGATAGTTTTTACGACCATTTCATGGCGCAGTCGGAAGAGATAGCCGGTTTTTTTCATCGCCAGGACATGGCGCAATTGAAGCACAAACTGGAAGAGACCCTTCAGATGGTTGCCGATACCGCCGAAGGTCGTCCTGGTCTGGAGCTTTATATGGAGATGCTTGGACGCATACACCAGCGTCTGCATGTGGAGCGTCGGCACTTCTCCATGTGGCAAACCGCCCTGATCGAAACCGTGGCGGTGTTTGATGATCACTACAACGACCAGGTTGAGGCTGCCTGGTTCCGGGTGATCGCTTCGGTGATTGAGATCGTGTTCAGTGCCCTGAGCCAACCCCATCAACAGGCTTCCTGAGAAGCTTTCCAGAGACACTTTGGGTGAGTTGTCGCCCTCTCATGCTTTTTGAAACCTGAAGGCTGCGGTATCCTTCCCCGATTGCCGTTCCAATCAACCATTCAGGCCAAATCATGCAGAAGTACATCCCCTCCGACATAGAGCGCGAGGTCCAAGCGTATTGGGAAACAGAAAAGACTTTCCAGGTCTCCGAGGATCCGGACAAGGAGAAATTCTACTGTCTCGCCATGTTTCCCTATCCCAGCGGCAAGCTGCATATGGGGCATGTGCGCAACTACACCATCGGTGACGTGATCACCCGCTACCAGCGCATGCTGGGGAAGAATGTGCTTCAACCCATGGGGTGGGATGCTTTTGGTCTGCCCGCCGAGAATGCTGCGTTAAAGAACAAGGTCGCCCCTGCCGGCTGGACCTACGACAACATCAACTACATGAAGGATCAATTGAATCGGCTCGGCTTTGCCTACGACTGGCAGCGGGAATTGGCCACCTGTCAGCCCGACTACTACAAATGGGAGCAGTGGCTCTTTACAGAGTTATATAAAAAGGGCCTGGTCTACCGCAGGCATGCGGTCGTTAACTGGGACCCGGTGGACCAAACCGTACTGGCCAATGAACAGGTGATCGATGGTCGTGGCTGGCGCTCCGGTGCATTGGTGGAGCGGCGGGAGATCCCTCAGTGGTTCATTAAAATTACCGACTATGCTGACGAGTTGCTTGACGAAATCGACAATCTGACAGGCTGGCCGGACCAAGTGCGGACCATGCAACGTAACTGGATCGGACGCTCCTTCGGCATACAAATGGACTTCGATATCGAAGGCGCTGATGAGACCCTTACCATCTACACCACCCGTCCCGATACCCTGATGGGTGTCACCTATGTGGCGGTGGCTGGGGAGCATCCGCTGGCCTTGAAGGCGGCGGAAGGCAACAAGTCGATTGCTGATTTCGTCGAAGAGTGCCGCCAGGGCGGCACCTCTGAAGCAGAATTGGAGACCATTGAAAAGAAGGGCATGCCCCTGGGCGTTAATGCCATTCATCCGGTCAGCGGAGAGTCGGTGCCGATCTACGCCGCCAACTTCGTGCTTATGGGTTATGGCACCGGCGCGGTGATGGCGGTACCCGGTCATGATGAGCGGGATCATGCGTTCGCGCAGAAATATGGGGTGCCCATCAAACAAGTGATTCACCCGGTTGATGGTTCGACTGTCGATATCCAGGCTGCGGCCTATATTGAAAAGGGTATGTTGCAGGACTCAGGACCGTTCAACGGTCTGACCTCAGAAGCCGCCTTCGACGCCATCGCCGAGTGGCTGCAGGAACGAGGGAAGGGCGAGAAGACCAAGAATTTCCGTCTGCGTGATTGGGGGGTCTCCCGTCAGCGCTATTGGGGTACGCCGATCCCCATGATCCACTGCGATGACTGCGGCATCGTACCGGTGCCTCTTGAGGATCTGCCGGTGCTGTTACCGGAAGATATCGTCTACGACGAAGACACCATCAATCCGATCAAGAACAACCCGGAATTCTCTGACTGCGCTTGTCCCCAGTGTGGTGGCAAGGCCCAACGTGAGACCGACACTTTCGATACCTTTATGGAGTCGAGCTGGTACTACGCCCGTTTCACCTGCCCGGGCGCCGATACCATGCTCGACGAACGCGCAAATTACTGGTTGCCGGTGGACCACTACATCGGTGGCATAGAGCACGCGGTGCTGCATCTGCTCTATGCCCGTTTCTACCACAAGCTACTGCGCGATGCCGGTCTGGTGAAGAACAATGAGCCTTTCACCCGTCTGCTGACCCAGGGCATGGTGGTGGCCGATACCTACTACCGGGACCAGCCCGACGGCTCCAAGCACTGGTACAACCCGACAGAGGTCGATGTCGAGCATGACGAGAAAGGGCGTCCACTTTCAGCCAAGTTGATAGAAGATGGCCAGCCGGTAGTGATCGGCGGTATCGAGAAGATGTCGAAGTCGAAGAACAACGGGGTCGATCCCCAGACACTGATCGATCGCTACGGTGCCGATACGGTGCGGCTCTATACCATGTTTACCTCACCTCCCGATCAATCCCTGGAGTGGAATGACGAGGGTGTGGAGGGAGCGCATCGTTTCCTTAAGCGGCTCTGGGCTTTTGTGTTAGATGAGCGTCAATGCCAGAAAATCATGGCGGTGAATGATAGTTTGAGAAGTGGTGGCTCTTCATTCCAACCGGATTGGTCGAATGTTCATGAGAATCAAAGAAATGTAAGAAGAGAAATCCATGAGATTTTGAAACAAGCACTGTTTGACTATGAACGGCAGCAGTTCAACACAGTTGTTGCGGCTTGTATGAAAATACTGAATCTTACGTACAAAATACCTGGTGTCTCTGGGCCGAGTGACCTAGGCAAAGAGGCAAGCCTAAATGTTGAAATGCGAATGGTTCAAGAATCTCTTGGCTTTATCTTAAGCCTGCTTGGCCCTATCGCACCTCATATCACTCACACGCTCTGGCGGGATCTGGGTTATGGTGAAGAGATTCTTGATGCCCAGTGGCCACAGCCCGATGAGGAAGCGCTCAAGCAGGAGAGTATCCAGTATGTGGTGCAGGTCAATGGCAAGGTACGGGCAAAGATTCAGGTGCCGGCAGAGGCCGATAAGGCGACTGCCGAGAAGATCGCGCGGGAGAACGAGAATGTGTTGCGATTCATCGGAGACGCCACCGTGCGCAAAGTGATCGTGGTGCCAAACAAACTGGTGAATATCGTTGCTAACTAACCCACAGGATCGTGTCATGGCCTTTCAGAGGCTCAGTCTACTGTTGATGGTGCTGTCTCTTTCGGCCTGCGGCTTCCACCTCAAGGGATATCAGCAGGAGGCATCACCGGCATTGGATGGTCTTTTTGTGATTGGCGGTGATCAGCGCAATACTCTGGCCGGCACGCTACAGCGCAATCTTCGCATAGTTGGGGTGAATTTAGCCGACGACACGGAATCGGCCCGCAATCGGTTACAGATAGTTCAGGAGCAGGTGAAGAGTCGCGTGCTGGCTGTGGATGCCAGCGGTAAAGCACTCGATTCCGAATTCCGACTGTTGGCGGCCTTCCGCCTGACCCCCGCCTCGGGTGAGCCCCAAGAGGTGCAGAATCTGGAGCTGGTGCGGCAACTCAGCTACAGCGGTACAGACGAGTTGGGTCAGCGCAATGAGGCGGCACTCTTGATGGAGGATATGCGCAACGAGATGGCCAATCAGATCATCCGCCGGCTGGAAGCCCAACTCGATTAGTGCAGGTCCAGCCTCATAACGCAAAGTACGCAGAGGAACGCAATGAGCGCAAAGGTAATCAATTGGTTTATTTAAAGTCTTTGCGCCCTCCGCGTTTCATGGCGATCTTTGCGTTATATTATTTCGTCGTTTTTTATGCACGGACACTGGACTAAGGCCTGTCAATACTATGCGGTTGCGTAACGATCAACTGGCTGGACATCTACAACGTAATCTCGCCCCCCTCTACCTGATCAGTGGTGATGAGCCGCTGCAGATGCGGGAAGCAGCGGATGAGGTGCGCACCACTGCACGCAGTCAGGGCTACAACGAGCGGGAAGTGCTCGATCCTGTGGTCGGATCCGACTGGTCTGCGTTGAATGTTGCCGCAGAGAGTCTCTCTCTGTTTGGCGATAAGCGGCTGCTGGAGTTGAGGCTTGCCAGTTCCAAGGTCGGCAGCGAAGGGGCAAAGGCGTTAAATGCCTATGCAGAGCGGCCGGCAGAAGACACCGTGCTGTTGATTACCCTGCCCAAATTGGAGCGTTCCCAATCCAACAGTAAATGGTTCAAACATCTCGAGCAGACCGGGGTGGTGGTGCAGATCTGGCCGGTAGAAGGTAATCGGCTGCCACCCTGGATCGAACAACGTCTGCGCCGGGCCGGTTTGATACCGGAGGCCGGTGTGGTAGAGATGCTGGCAGACCGGGTAGAGGGCAATCTGCTGGCTGCGAGCCAGGAAATTGAGAAGCTATTGCTGTTGCAGGGACCCGGTGTCATCACCATGGAACAGCTTGCCGAGTCGGTAGCTGACAGTGCCAGGTTTGATGTCTTTGGCCTGGTCGATACGCTATTGAGTCGTGAGACGGCCAAAGGAAGCCGTATGTTGCAAGGACTCAAGGCCGAAGGGGTGGCAGCTCCCGTAGTGCTCTGGGCGCTGAGCCGGGAGATCCGTGCTCTAGCCAGCATGGCCTATGAGGTTGAGCAGGGCAGCAGTGCCGATCAGGTAATGGGAGCGCACCGTGTCTGGGAAAAGCGTAAACCCCTGCTGCGCAGAGGGCTGCAGCGTCGTTCGACCCACTGGAGACAGCTTTTGAAGATATGCGGCCAGACGGACCGGGCCATAAAAGGACTATCACCTGATGATCCCTGGATGTTGTTGGAAAAACTGGCCCTGGCAATGTCGGGTGTCACCCTTTTCTCTGTGGGTGAATACTGAACGATATTGACGGAGTATTGCGGTTAATTTCCGGTATTTTTAGTTCCCTCATAAATCGGTGATGTTGGGTGAATGTGACCGACTCCACACCCCCCGGCAAGAACTATTCTCCCGGGAATTAATCTTTTATTAATTTGTGATTTCCTTCTCCCTTTTTCATCTCCTTTCAGTGTCATATATGTCACCGGAGGCCCCAATCCTGGGGTTTACGGATCGAAAACAGTTAAGGAGAACATGATGAAAAAAATGACTATGATTAAAACGGCTATGGCACTGCTCGCAGCAGGTTTTTTCACTGTTGCAGTGGCTGGTGAAGATACCTTCATCAAGCTGGATGCCAATGAAGACGGCTATATCTCAGCCCAGGAAGCGGCTGCCGATGAATCCCTCAGTCAGAGCTGAGAAACCACCGATGCGAATCGTGATGGCCAGGTCGATGCGGCTGAGTTCAGTGCCTTCGAGGCAATGGGAACACCGGCTAAATAGTCTTCTTTGAAAGACCTTGAACCTTTGTTTTAAAGGTTCTCTATACCGGTGGCCAGCACAGTCTGGTCGCCGGTTTTCGCTTTAGCCAGCGTACAATTGCTCAACTGTAGTTGCGGCGGATTGGTTGAGAAAACGAAGGGTGCTGCACGCAGGAGTACGCTGAGGCCAAGAATCTGCCGTGTGGCGCCGGGAAAGACGGCCACTTCCACCTCTTCCAGCAGACAGCCGTCACCGAGTTGTACCTGGGAGACCGCATAGACAGGTACACGCATGGTATCGCCGTTGGCCAGAATCCCCGTCAGATCCCGCAGATAGATGGGCTTCTCTGTCAGCTTCAGGGTTGCCAGGGTCTCCTCGTTGATGGTCATGTAACTTGAGCCGGTATCGACCATGAATTCAGTGACAGGCATGGTGCCGATGCGGCCTGAGATATAGAAGGTACTGGCCCCTTTCAGATGCATGGGCACATCGACATCGAAATCACTGGCAGCAAGGCTCCCGGAGAATGCGAGGGTAAGCAGCAGAGGTGCGATTAATCTATACATAACTCTTCAATTATGAGATCTACTCGTCAATTTAAGTTCCTTACCCCTGTCATCGGTCATCGGTCATCGGTCATCGGTCATCGGTCATCGGTCATCGGTCATCGGTCAT
>JAHXHT010000003.1:19610-28019 GCA_025656435.1 Candidatus Thiodiazotropha sp. (ex Gloverina cf. vestifex)
GTCATCGGTCATCGGTCATCGGTCATCGGTCATCGGTCATCGGTCATCGGTCATCGGTCATTGAACAGTGAACTTGAGGATGGTGGGCATCCCAGGATAAAGATTCCGGCACAGGTGTTGGCGGCTTATGCTTCCTTAGTGTTGATTCTTGCGTTGATATGGCAACAATTAACGCCATTTAGTGTCGTTATTTTGTTAAAGTTTCCGTCTGTTCCACCAGTTAACCAGAGACGAAATTAACACCATGCTCGATGAGATCTCCAATATAAAAAGCTACATGGTGGCACTGGGCCGCCAGGCCAGGCAGGCCTCCCGTATCCTCGCTGCATCCTCCACTGCGCTGAAAAACCAGGCACTGGAGGCGATGGCTGATGATCTGGACGCCAACCGTGACCTCTTGATGCAGGAGAATCAGAAGGATCTAAAGGCCGGCGCGGACAAAGGGCTGGATGCGGCGCTGCTTGACAGGTTGGAGCTGACCCCTGCACGTATCGACGGCATGATCGAAGGTCTGCGCCAGATTGCCGCGCTGCCGGATCCGATCGGTGAGATCTTCGACATGAAATACCTGCCGAGCGATATTCAGGTCGGTCGTATGAGGGTGCCGCTGGGTGTGGTGGGTATTATTTACGAATCCCGTCCCAACGTGACGGCGGATGCTGCAGGGCTTTGTCTCAAGTCAGGCAATGCTGCCGTACTACGGGGCGGTTCAGAGGCGTTCCACTCCAACCAGGCGATTGCCGCCAGTATCCAAAGCGGCTTGGAGAAGGCCGGTCTGCCGGCAGCGGCAGTACAGGTGGTTGCCACAATCGACCGTGCCGCTGTAGGTGAGATGATTGCCATGCCCGATGCCATCGACGTGATCATCCCACGTGGCGGCAAGGGACTGATCGAGCGCATCAGCCAGGATGCCAGGGTGCCGGTGATCAAGCATCTGGACGGTATCTGTCATGTCTATATCGATGATCAGGCGGAAGTGGGCAAGGCCTTCGATGTGGCGATGAATGCGAAGACCCAACGCTATGGTACCTGCAACACTATGGAGACGCTGCTGGTGGCGGAAGAGATCGCCGAAGAGATGCTTTTGATGCTGGCTGCTCCTCTGTTCGAGAAGGAGGTGGAGATTCGTGGCTGTCCGCGCACCCGTGAGGTCATCGATGGTTGTGTGACAGCAACCGAGGCCGATTGGGATACGGAATATTTGGGTCCGATTCTCTCGATCAAAGTGGTCCGGGGTCTGGATGAGGCCATCGACCATATCAATACCCACAGTTCCCAACATACCGATGCCATCATTACAGAAAACTACACGCGGGCACGTCGATTTCTGACAGAAGTCGATTCCAGCTCGGTGATGGTCAATGCCTCCACCCGGTTTGCCGACGGCTTCGAATACGGGTTGGGCGCGGAGATCGGCATCTCCACCGACAAGTTCCATGCTCGCGGTCCGGTAGGGCTGGAGGGGCTCACCTCCGTGAAGTACATCGTGTTGGGTGATGGGCATATCCGTACCTGAGAAAGGCAGATGATCGGCATTCTGGGTGGTACCTTCGATCCGATCCATTTCGGCCACCTGCGCACGGCATTGGATGTGATGCAGGCGGTCGGTTTGGATGAGGTGCGTTTCATCCCTTTGCACAGTGCAGTGCATCGAGATCAGCCGGAGACTGCTGCTGAATTGCGTCTGCAGATGGTAGAGGCTGCTATCGCTGGACAAGCCGGATTCGCTATCGATGACAGGGAGCTGCGCCGACAGGGCGACTCCTACACAGTGGATACGCTAACTTCTTTACATAGAGATTTCCCCGAACACTCCCTCTGCCTTATCCTGGGTGTGGACGCCTTCAACGGTTTTGCCACATGGCGTCAGCCGGAAAAGATATTGTCTCTCGCCCATCTGATTGTCATGCGGCGGCCGGGAGAGACGGTGTCCTCAGATGCCTGGATCCAGACATTGCTGGCGCCCAATCAGTGCAATGATGCGGAGAAGATGAAACATGAAGCGGCGGGTCGCATCCTCATACAAGAGGTAACCCAACTGGATATCTCTTCGACTAAGATCCGCTCACTGATCGCTGCAGGACATAGCCCGCGCTACCTGTTGCCGGAGGGCGTCAGGCAAATAATCAGCAAAAATCGCCTCTATCTGAGTTGATGTCTTTTTTTCGCAATGGGTTATGCTATTTCTAAAGGTCCGGTAGAATCGCCGCTTTTGCGGCCTACCCGGCCCTCTTCACAGCAACAAAATGGGACTCAATGGAGATAGAAGCACTTAGAGTCGTCGTCCTGCAGGCATTGGACGACATGAAAGCGAAGGATGTAGTGGTCTTGGATGTCCGTGGAAAGACTAGCATCACCGACATAATGATTGTCGCCAGTGGCACCTCAGACCGCCACGTGAAATCCATCGCGCAAACGGTCGCGTTCAAGGCCAAAGAGGCTGGAGAAGCCCCGCTCGGTACCGAGGGTGTGGATGATGGTGAATGGGCGCTGGTGGATCTCAACGGGGTCGTGCTGCATGTGATGCAACCCAGGGTGCGGGATTTCTACCACCTGGAACGGCTATGGGCGATGGACTCGCCGGAAGCCAAGCCGAGTCAAGAGCGTCAATAAACCTGCATGGATCGGTTCGACCGAATCTTTGAGCTCAACCGAATCCTGCAGTCCGCCCGTTACCCGGTCTCCCGCCAACGATTGGAAGAAGCGCTGGAGTGCTCCCGCGCCACCGTCAAACGTCTCATCGAAGAGATGCGTCTCTACCTCAATGCGCCGATTATCTATGACCGTAAACTCAACGGTTATCGATACGACACCAGTGAGGGGCAGATGTACGAGCTTCCGGGGCTCTGGTTCAATGCCTCTGAGCTGCAGGCATTGCTGGCCACTCAGCAACTTCTCGAAGACGTCCAACCAGGATTGCTAGACAGTCATCTGCAGCCTCTGCGGCGAAAGATCGATGAATTATTGAGCCGGCAACCGGGGATTGGGGAACCTGTGACAGGGCGAATTCGTCTTCTGAAATCTGCAGCGCGCCCGGCCGGTCCTCACTTTAGCCAAATTGCCGGTGCGCTGGCAGCACGCTGTCGGCTGCAACTGGTTTACTACAATCGCTCGCAAGACAGTTTGAGCGAGCGTGAGATCTCACCTCAGCGACTCACTCACTATCGGGATAATTGGTATCTGGATGCCTGGTGCCACCTTCGAAATGGACTCCGGACCTTTGCCTTGGACGCTATTCGTGAAGTCTATCCATCGTCATCTCAGGCGCGGGAGGTGGATGAGGCGACACTGAACGCTCACTACGCCGATGCCTACGGTATCTTCTCAGGTAAGGCATTGCATCGGGCGGTGCTTCGTTTTACCCCCGAGCGGGCACGCTGGGTCTCAACGGAAACCTGGCACCCCCATCAGCAGAGTCGTTGGCTTGAGGATGGCCGCTACGAATTGACCCTGCCATACAGCCACCCGGAGGAGTTGATCATGGACCTGCTGAGATACGGTCCGGATGTGGAGGTGGTAGAGCCATCGTCACTACGCCAAGCCGTGGCGGATCATCTACGGGCTGCTGCCTCTCTCTACGCATGAGATAAGAAATCTTACCTATCTTCATCCCCAGCGACGCTTTTTTCTAAAGTCAGGCTCATTGAACTGGCCCTGGTTTTTTAGCAGAAAAAATTTCCCTGAAGGGTGTTTTCAGTTGAGTTGGGACATATGTTTGTTCCGCATAAATTGTTACAGTTCCGTGCCACTTTTGTGACAGCCTTAACGCTTCTTAAGCATAAACGACCTCCTTAAGGTAAAAAAATAATGGAACTCGAAAAAATCGCACAAATTGAACACGCTACCTGGGCCAACAGAAAAGAGCTTTTGAGGCTGGGTATCGCCATGTTGTTTATTGTGGGCGTCATGCTTTTTGTTGGCTCCACAGATGCCGAGGTCAGCCATATGCTGATCGTGGCCGCCATGATTGGTGGCTATATGGCCATGAATATCGGCGCCAATGACGTTGCCAACAATGTCGGACCCACAGTCGGTTCTCGTGCCATGACTTTGACCGGGGCAATCCTGATCGCAGCGATTTTTGAAGCGTTGGGCGCCCTTGTCGCAGGCGGGGACGTGGTGGACACGATCAAGAAGGGGATTATCGATCCTGCCCTGATCAATGATACGGATACATTCATCTGGCTGATGATGGGAGCACTGCTGGCGGGCGCACTCTGGCTGAATCTCGCCACGGCTATCGGTGCGCCGGTGTCGACGACACACTCCATTGTCGGCGGCGTGTTGGGTGCCGGCATCGCCGCAGGTGGATGGGGGATCGCCAATTGGGCAAAAATGGGCCAGATTGCCGCCAGTTGGCTAATCTCACCTGTCCTGGGCGGCATCATCGCCGCAGCATTTCTCTATCTGATCAAACGCACCATTACTTACAAAAAGGACATGCTGAGTGCTGCGGGAAAGATGGTGCCGATTCTCGTTGGCGTGATGGCCTGGGCATTCGGCAGCTATCTGGTGCTTAAGGGGCTTAAAAAGATATGGAAGGTTGATATGCCGGTGGCGCTGCTGATTGGCCTGGGCATCGGTGTGCTGGTGATATTTCTCTCCAAGCCGTTGGTTAAGAAAGTCTCGGCTAAGCTGGAGAATGATAAGAAGAGTGTCAACAGTCTGTTTACCGTACCATTGATTTTCGCCGCAGCATTGTTGAGTTTTGCCCATGGTGCCAATGATGTGGCAAACGCTATCGGGCCATTGGCGGCTATTAGTGATGCACTCTCGTCCGGCGGTATTTCAGCCAAAGCTGCCATTCCCTTGTGGGTCATGATGGTGGGAGCTATCGGTATCGCCATCGGGTTGGCACTCTACGGACCCAAGCTGATCAAAACCGTGGGCACGGAGATTACCGAACTGGATCAGACCCGTGCATTCTGTATCGCGCTGGCCGCTGCGATCACCGTGATCATTGCCACCCAGCTTGGATTGCCTGTGAGCTCCACACATATTGCGGTCGGTGCGGTTTTTGGCGTGGGTTTTTTACGGGAGTATCTGAAGGCCAACTATGCCCGCATGGTGGATGAGATCGAGATGCACCACCAAGGGGCGGATCGGGAAGAGGTCGAAGCATTCATGGAGAGATTCAAGCAAGCCGGCCTGGAGGAAAAGGCAGATATACTGAATCAGCTCAAGGAGCACAAAGCAAAAGCAGAGCTGACAAAGAAGGAACGCAAGGGCCTGAAAAAGGTCTATCGGCATGAGTTGGTGAAGCGTTCTGCGCTTTTAAAGATCGCTGCAGCCTGGATCATTACGGTGCCTGCCTCTGCAGTACTCGCGGCCATGCTCTTCTTTACCATTCGCGGCATGATGCTGCCTTGAGTGCGGTAACAGACAGCGGAAGGGGTATAGCCCCTTACTGCCACAGAGGTAGCTGAATGTTACGCAAAATACTCCTGCCCACCATCTTTATGGTGCTGGGCTACGGTTTCTGGGTCAGCCCAGATTTCAAGGAGATCGCCGCAGGTGTGGCGATTTTCCTGTTCGGTATGTTGTCTCTTGAAGAGGGCTTCAAGGCTTTTACCGGCGGTATTCTGGAGAGGATTCTTCAGCGTACCACCAACAGGCTTTGGAAGAGTGTGAGTTTCGGCATCCTCACCACCACGGTGATGCAGTCGAGTTCTCTGGTCTCGGTAATTACCATCTCCTTCCTGAGCGCGGGTCTGATCGGGTTGGCTTCGGGTATCGGCATCATCTTTGGTGCCAACCTGGGGACCACCACTGGCGCCTGGCTGGTGGCGGGCTTCGGTCTCAAGGTCAAGATATCAGCCTACGCCATGCCGATGTTGGTGTTTGGCATCGTGCTGGTGTTCCAGAAATCAAAATCCCTGAAAGGTGCCGGTTATATCCTCGCTGGGCTCGGCTTTTTGTTCCTCGGTATTCACTACATGAAGGAGGGGTTTGAGGCCTTCAAGGATGCCATCGATCTGGCCGCCTATGCCATGCCGGGGCTCAAAGGTCTGCTTGTCTATACTCTGCTGGGGGCTGCCGCGACGGTGGTGATGCAGTCGAGTCACGCCACCCTGGTGTTGATCATCACTGCACTGGCTGCGCAACAGATCAGTTACGAGAATGCCTTGGCCTTGGCGATTGGTGCCAATGTGGGGACCACCATCACCGCGATTCTCGGCGCCATGAGTTCCAACGTACAGGGACGCCGTCTGGCGGGAGCACACCTGATCTTCAATGTCACGACGGGTATTGTGGCTATTGTCTTTATTCAGCAGTTTCTGCTGGCGGTCAACGGACTCAGTGACAGTCTGGGGATTGCGCAAGACGACTACACCATGAAGTTGGCTATGTTCCATACCCTGTTCAATATGGCGGGTGTCATCATCATGCTGCCTTTTACCGGTAAGTTGGTGACATTGCTCGAACGTGTGCTGAGCAAGCGCGAGCGCCTGGTAGACGAGCCCCTGTATCTCAATGAAGCCGCCATGGAGCTGCCGGAGTCAGCCATGCAGGCCCTGCGCAATGAGATGGGGCATCTGTTCGAGAATGCCTATGAATTGATCGTCTCTGCATTGAGCCTCAAGCCTGAGAAGCTTCGCTCCTCACAAGATCTCAAGCAGCTGGTGGCGGCAAGTCCCGAGGTGGAGAAGATCAATATTGATGATATTTATGACCGTCGCATCAAAGTTCTCTATAGCGCCATCATTGCCTATATCAGCCAGGTGCAATCCAGCGCATCGGAACACTTTGGTGAGGAGCTCTACCAGTTGCGGATGGCGAGCCGGAATATCGTCGAAGCGGTAAAAGACATCAAGCATTTGCAAAAAAACCTGGTCAGCTTCTCTCAATCACCCAACGATAAGATACGAGAACAATACAACAATCTGCGACTGCAATTGGCGGTGGTGTTGCGGGAACTGGCAGAGGCGCGAGTAGATGAGGCTGAGGGGATTTCACTGCTGTCACTTGATAGTATCCAGGTTGTCATCGAAGAGGGTGACGTCACGGCAAACGGTGAATTGGACCGGTTGATCAGAGAGGATTCGATCAGTGCCGAGATGGCAACCTCCTTGATGAATGACAGTGCCTATGCCTATGATGTGGCAGATAATCTGATACAGATGGCCCGTATTCTCTTTGCGCCGTCAGAGCGGGAGTTACGTGAGGTGGAAAACGAACTGTTGTTGAACGAAGAAGAGATCGACGAGCTCCTCAAGGCCGAGGACGAAGAAGGCTCCAACTAACCAGGACATGCTATGACCAGTGAGAAGCTCATCGACAAATTTCATGCGTTGCTCAACATGGAGCGACGCAAGCAGAAAGAGAAACGAGACAAGATCCGTGCCCTGCTGAAAAAGCTTAAAAAGCAACAGATGGTGCTTAAGGCCAAGCTGGAGAAAGAGCAGAGTTCCGATGACCGCAAGCGTACGAAGCGTAATCTAAAGGTCATACAGGCTCAGCGTAAAAAAGGTATTAAACTGTGTAAAAGCATCAAGTGTAAGTAGTGTCTGGTGGGGGAAGCAAACCGGACACAAAAACAGCCATGCGCCAACTGATTCGGCAGGTACGCGAGGCAATTCCATTCGACCTTTCCGAAGAAAAGATTTGTGGCGATACCTGCCAGGGTTGCTCCAGCAAGCTATTGATCTATTTGGAGACGGAGCTGGACGCATGGGAGATTAAACTGGCGGATGGCATCATCCCAAATTTCGGTGATCTTGATCGTTTGGCGAGACAGAGCAAGAAAATCCATCATGCACTGGAGCAGAATGGCCTGCTTGCCGGCCGGGAGCATTGATCAACTCCAGTACCCCTTCAACAGAAGATAAAAAACTCATTCTGGGGAGATGATCGCCGCTGGAAATATTCTTTTACATTAGCTACTTGCCCAATTACAGGTAGTGGTATGCCTGGATTTTTTCTGTAGAGAAAGTACACCTACGCTTTTTTAGTCACCCTCCCTTATCCCGACGTTTCCGATCCATTCAGCTTTCATTCAGCCAGTCCTCCATAAGCTTAAGACGAAGCTCAGCTAAGGAGGCTTTCCATGAATCGTAAAGCATTAATTCTCGGCACCGTGCTGGCAGCGTCATTGGCGTTTGGCTCCACGGCACAAGCACATGATGACTATGACTACCCCTACGGATTATTGGGTGGGTTGTGGCTCGGTTTGCATCTGAACAACGACAATTCCTATGGTCACGGACATCGGCATGGTTATCGCTATCGGGACAGACATGACCACTATCGTCATCGCGAATATCGTCGCAGTGACAGTCATGGGTATCAGCGTCGTGACAAGCACAAGCGTCATCCGTTGATCGCCATGGAAGGCTGAAAGCCGAGGTGATTAGTCCCCGATAGGCGTAGGCGCGGTTGTATGGCCGTAATTGTGACTGTTAGGGAACG
>JAHXHT010000004.1 GCA_025656435.1 Candidatus Thiodiazotropha sp. (ex Gloverina cf. vestifex)
GGTCGGGGCATAACGGCTGTCGCGTTGGCGAGTCGATTTTGGGGACTCGGATGTCCCAAAATCTTTCACGAGGTAGCGACACGCTTGTTTGTGATCTGTTCCTTGACAAGTGGTGAATCTGAGACCTAATATGGTGAGAAGTGGAAGAATGTGGAAAATTAGGGAGAGGATTCTGTCCGGGGGGTTGGCTTGTTTCGTGGGGCTTCATCACTCAATTTGGATACCAAAGGGCGTTTCGCCATACCGACTCGTTACCGCGACCGGTTGGTGGAGTCCTGTGCCTCCGAATTGGTGATTACTGTCGATAAGGATCGTTGCCTCCTGATCTACCCCAAGCCCATTTGGCTTGAAATCGAAGACAAGCTCAAGGCATTACCCTCGTTCGATGAGGCCGCACGCAACCTGCAGCGGCTCTACATCGGTAATGCCCATGAAATCGATATGGACGGCCAGGGCCGTATTCTACTCCCACAGGAATTGCGCAAGTTCGCCAAGCTCGACAAAAAAGTCGCCCTGGTAGGCCAGATTAATAAGTTCGAGCTCTGGGACGAGGAGATTTGGAACGCGAGACAGGACGCCTGGTTACAGAAGATCGATTTGAATGATCTCGATCTGCCGGACGATTTCAAGTCGATCTCGATCTGATGCAGTCGGCGCATCTCTCTGTTTTGCTGCAGCCCTCGATTGAGGCGCTGAACATCAACCCGGCGGGTATCTATCTGGACGGCACTTTTGGGCGGGGAGGACATAGTCGTCTGATATTGGAAGGGCTTGGACAAGAAGGTCAGTTGATCGCAATCGACAGGGATCCACAGGCGGTAGCCTACGGAGAACAGATGTTTGCAGACGATTCACGCTTCAACATCGTACATGGCAGCTTTGCCACGCTGGGAGACATTGCCGAGCAGGTGGGCGTGATGGGCCGGGTTGATGGAATCTTACTCGACCTGGGGGTCTCCTCCCCGCAACTGGATCAATCGGAGCGTGGTTTCAGCTTTGGCAAGGATGGACCCTTGGATATGCGTATGGATACCTCGCAGGGCGAGTCGGCCGCGACATGGCTTGCCAGGGCAGAGGTTGGCGAGATCGCCGGTGTACTGAAGACCTATGGTGAAGAGCGGCATGCCAAGCGAATTGCCCGGGCCATTGTGGAGGCGAGGGCGGATAACCCAATCACCACAACGGCTCGTTTGGCTGAATTGGTGAGTAAGGCTAATCCCTCATGGGAGAAGGGCAAGCATCCGGCAACTCGGAGCTTTCAGGCGATTCGTATTCATATCAATGGAGAGCTGGATGCAATCAAGACCTGCCTGACTCAGGTGCTTGATGTGTTGGCGCTGGGTGGCCGGTTGGTGGTGATCAGTTTCCACTCATTGGAAGATCGGATCATCAAGCGATTTATGAGAGATCAGGCAAAGGGGGATCGCTTTCCGCCTGGTGTGCCGGTGCGACAGGATCAGCTTCAGCCTCGGCTAAGACTGATAGGCGAAGCGATCTCACCGGATGCGACAGAGATTGAGGCCAATCCACGCGCACGCAGTGCAGTGTTACGTGTGGCGGAGCGACTGGTATGAATCTGACGCGACATTGGTTAATTGGCTTGTTGCTGGTTGCCGTGGTGGGATCGGCGGTTTCTGTTGTCTACAGCAAGTACCTTAGCCGTCGGCATTTTGTGGGTTTGCGGGCGTTGCAGGCAGAAAAGGAAAGGTTGGGTGTTGAGTGGGGTCGGCTGCAGCTGGAAGAGAGCACGCTGGCAACCCATTCAGAGATTGAAAAACAGGCACGGGATAGGTTACTGATGCACCTGCCCGGTGTTGATGAAGTTGTGGTGATCAGGCGCTGAACATGGCGAGCGCGAAACGTAAAAAAGGTCAACAGGCAGAGATCAAGCGGGTGCCGAGTTACCGGGCTCGGCGTATCACCGTGCTTGTGGTGATGGTGCTCGCCTGTGCCTCACTGGTTTGGCAATCGATCGATCGACAGGTTATCGAGACTGCATTTCTTCAGGAACAGGGTGAGCGTCGCTATCTTCGGGTCATGTCGGTGAGCGCCAGTCGAGGCATGATCACCGATCGTAATGGTGAACCCCTGGCCATCAGTACACCGGTCAAAAGTGTGACAGCCAATCCCAGAAAACTACAGGGAGATGCACAAACTATAGGCGTTCTGGCTTCGACCCTGAACCTGGATCCGGATCGTCTGCGTCGTTTGCTTGCCAGTGACCGTGGCTTCGTCTATCTACAACGTCGAATCAACCCTGATTTGGCAGATGCAGTGCAGAAACTGGACTTGGAGGGAATCGATCTATTGCCCGAGTTCCGTCGCTTCTATCCCAGCGGGGAAGTTGTGGCGCACATGGCGGGCTTTACCAATATCGATGATCAGGGACAGGAAGGATTAGAGCTGCTTTATGACGAGTGGCTGAGTGGGACTGCCGGTGCTAAACGTGTCATCAAGGACGGCAAAGGCCGTGTGGTTGAGCAGGTTGAGAATATCCAGAGCCCAGCGCAGGGACGAGATCTTGTGACCAGTCTAGACAGACGGTTGCAGTTTCTTGCTTATCGTGAGCTCAAGGCGGCGGTCAACAAACACCATGCGCGTTCCGGTTCTGCTGTGATTCTCGATACCCGCAGCGGTGAAATTCTGGCCATGGTCAATAGCCCTTCTTATAACCCCAATGCGCCCCGCGGCAACCGGGTCAGCCATCTGCGCAATCGGGCAGTGACCGATGTCTTCGAGGCGGGTTCAACCATGAAGCCATTCACCGTGGCAGCGGCCTTGGAGAACGGGCATATCAAGCCGGATTCACCCATCGATGTCAGGCCCGGTCAAATGAAAGTCGGCCGCTACCTGGTGCGGGATCATCGCAACTACGGCATGATTGACGTGGCCGCCGTGCTGCGTAAGTCGAGCAATGTGGGGGCCAGCAAGATTGCGCTCTCGATGGAGCCGGAGACCCTCTGGAAGGTCTACTCCAGGTTCGGTTTTGGTGAAACCACAGGTAGCAGCTTTCCCGGTGAGTCGAGCGGTCGGTTGCCCTATTTTTCAGAATGGTCGCCCTTTGAGCAGGCGACTCTCTCATTCGGCTACGGCCTCTCTGTTACCCCACTGCAGCTAGCTCGTGCCTATGCGGTGTTGGCCAATGACGGTATACGAATGCCGGTCTCCTTGCTCAAACTCGAGCATTTGCCAGAGGGTGAACGTGTGCTGCGCAAGCGTACCGCTCGTGCGGTGGTGAAGATGCTCGAGACTGTAGTTAGCGGCGAAGGCTCTGCACCACTGGCAGCCATCCCTGGGTACCGCGTGGCGGGCAAGACCGGCACTGCAAAGAAGGCAGTGGCCGGGGGTTACGCGGAGGACAAATACCTCTCGCTGTTCGTTGGTATGGCACCAGTCAGCGATCCCCGGCTGGTAATGGCGGTGATCATCGATGAGCCCGGCGGCGAAGAGTATTACGGTGGTCTGGTGGCTGCTCCGGTCTTTTCAAAGGTGATGAGCGGCGCGCTGCGTCTGATGAATATTGCGCCGGACAAGCCTTGGCAGGAAAACACCCTGATGGCCCGTCTGGGAGATAAGGAATGATGGCGGCTGAACAGACGCCAGCGCAACCGATGCTCAGCGGATTGCTGGCGGGCCTGTTGTCTGTCCCGCCCGGGCAGGATTGTGAGGTGACAGGTCTGACACTGGATAGCCGCCAGGTGGTAGACGGCGCGATCTTTCTTGCCTGCACGGGCACCCGTCATCACGGTCTGGCTTTTGCGCGTCAGGCCATCGCGCAGGGTGCCGAAGTGATTCTGTGGGAACCCGATAATGCAGAGGGTGAACAACTGGCCGCAGATTTGGCCAAAGAGGATTTTCCGCTACTGGCAATGCCGGAGCTCTCGGCACATATCAGTGAGATCGCAGCACGCTTCTATGGTGATCCCAGTCAGCATCTGACGGTATTCGGCGTAACCGGCACCAATGGTAAAACCAGCGTTTGCCAGTTGCTGGCGCAGGCGCTGCAGAGTGACGGACCCTGCGGCATTATGGGGACGCTGGGCTATGGATTCCCCCCTGCGCTGGAAAGTACGGGGTTTACCACGCCGGACGCAGTGACGGTCCAGCGACTGCTGACAGAGATGTGGCAGGGTGGTGCGAAGGCAGTCAGTATGGAGGTCTCTTCTCACGCACTGGATCAGGGGCGAGCTGCAGCAGTTCATTTCACAGGCGCCATCTTTACCAATTTGAGCCGTGACCATTTCGATTATCACGGTAGCTTCGAGAGCTATGCGACAGCCAAACAACGGCTGTTTCAGATGCCTGGGCTAGAGTCGGCAGTAATTAATCTCGATGATGCGCAGGGCGCTAGCCTGCTGAATGTGCTATCGAAAGATGTGGAGACTCTGGCTTACTCTCTCGAAGCCGATACTGAACTGCCGGAAGGGTTGTCTGGTTGGTCTCGTGCGTTAGAGATCACCCCCACGACACAGGGCATGGAAATTCGTATTGCCACTCACCGTGGTGAGGGGCTACTCAAGACCCATCTGCTGGGCCGCTTCAATGCGGCTAATCTGCTGGCAGTGTTGTTGGTGTTACTGCAACGAGGCTGGGATCTTTCGAGAGCGCTGCACGTCATGGCGGGACTCACTACCGTGCCGGGGCGTATGCAGCTTTTCAGTGGTGATGGGAAACCCTCGGTGGTTGTCGACTATGCACATACACCGGATGCCCTGGAAAAGGCGTTGCAGGCGACACGGGTCCACTGTGATGGCAGGCTCTTTGTGGTGTTTGGTTGTGGTGGTGACAGGGACCGGGGCAAACGGCCTCAGATGGGTGCCCTGGCGGAGCAGCTTGCGGATGTTGTTTTCGTTACCGACGACAATCCCCGCAGTGAATCAAGCACTGAAATTATCCAGCAGATTCTGGCGGGTATGCGTCACCCTGAAACGGCACAGATCGAAAGCGATCGGGGACTCGCCATCCGACATGCTATTGAGGTGGCCCGACCTGGCGACATGGTGTTGGTTGCGGGGAAGGGACATGAAGACTATCAACTGATCGGTGATCAGGTCCTGCATTTCGATGACCGGGAGCAGGTATCCGCGGCACTGGCCGGGTGGCGGGAGGCTGGCGAATGAACAGTCTGTCTCTCTCACAAGTGACAGAAAGACTCGATGGTGTACAGATCGGGGCAGACGTCAGTTTCAGTGCGGTCAGTACCGATACCCGGATGCTGCAGTCCGACGATCTGTTTGTCGCGCTGAAAGGCCCGAATTTCGATGGACATCGATTCATTCCCCAGGCTATCGAGAATGGTGCTGCCGCGCTGATGGTCAGTGAGGTGCGGGATGAAAGTGTACCGCAGATTCGTGTAGACGATACCAGGCTCGGGCTGGGCCGGCTGGCAGCGCTTTGGCGTGACCGCTTCTCTGTGCCGGTGATCGGTATTACCGGCAGCAACGGCAAGACCACGGTCAAGGAGCTGACTGCCGCTATCCTGGGTCAGCGGGGTTCGGTACTGGCAACGCCAGGTAATCTGAATAACGATATTGGTCTGCCTCTGACACTGCTCCAATTGCAGGACGAGTCCTTCGCTGTCATTGAGATGGGGGCCAACCATCCCGGAGAGATCGGTTATCTGACTCAGATTGCCCGGCCGGATGTAGCTGTCATTACCAATGCCGGTGCAGCGCATCTTGAGGGATTCGGAGACCTGCAAGGTGTGGCTAAGGCCAAAGGGGAGATTCTCAGTGGTCTCAATCCTCAGGGTGTGGCAGTGCTGAATGCCGACGATGATTACTTTCCCCTCTGGCGTCAGCGCTTGGGTGAGCGGCGCATGATCTCTTTCGGCGGATCACCCCGGGCTCAGGTGCGCACCGATCTGAATCAGGCTGTGACTCATTGGTCCGACACAGGCTTCAGCAGCCACATGACGGTCTCCTATCGGGAGTCAGGTTTTGAGGTCGAGCTAGCATTGGCGGGTCGACATAATCTGCTCAATGCGCTGGCTGCCATTGCTGCCGCACTGGCAATGAATTGCACCATTACTCAAATCCAGCAGGGGTTGGCTTCGGTGGAGCCGGTCAACGGCCGATTGTGCACCCGTGTCTCTGCCAGCGGTCTCCGGCTTGTGGACGATACCTACAACGCGAATCCCGACTCAGTAGAGGCTGCCATTCAGGTCCTGCGTGAGGCGCCCGGTGGGCAGTGGTTAGTGCTGGGAGATCTTGCGGAGCTGGGTGAAAAGGCTATCGACCTCCATGCCGATCTCGGTAAGCGGGCGCGTCAGGCTGGTATCGAGCACCTCTACACCCTGGGCAGTCTCAGCTCACACGCAGCTGAGAGCTTTGGTGAGGGTGCAAAGTCCTTTCAACGGATTGAGGACCTGGTAAGTGAATTAGCATTGAATGCCAAGGCCGGCGACACGTTGCTGATCAAGGGCTCACGCAGTGCCGGCATGGAAAAGGTGTTGCAGCAGTTAATGAATATGGGGAGGACCTGAACTTGTTGCTCTACCTGACAAATTGGTTGACTCAATTCGACAGCGGATTCAGTGTCTTCCAGTATCTGACGTTGCGTACTATTTTGGGTGTGCTGACGGCACTGTTGATCTCGCTGCTGCTGGGGCCGATGATGATCCGGCGTCTTAGTTTTCATCAGATCGGACAAACGGTTCGTGACGATGGACCGGAGACGCATTTCTCCAAGGCGGGTACACCGACAATGGGTGGTGCACTGATCCTGGTTGCCATCGCCATTTCTACGCTGCTCTGGTCAGATTTGAGCAATCGTTATGTCTGGGTCGTTCTCATCGTAACCATGGCCTTCGGTCTCATCGGCCTGGTAGACGATTACAAGAAACTGGTGCTCAGCGATCCCAAAGGGTTGGCTGCTCGTTGGAAATATTTTTGGCAGTCTGTGGCGGGTCTGGGTGCGTCGATTGTTTTCTATGTGACTGCCAGTTCTTCAGTGGAGACTGCGTTGTTGATCCCCTATCTGAAGGATGTCTCTCTCGAGTGGGGACCGGTCTTTGTGCTCTTCAGCTATCTGGTGATTGTAGGATCATCCAACGCGGTCAATCTCACCGATGGGCTCGATGGATTGGCTATCCTGCCTACCGTGATGGTGGGTGGTGCGCTGGGTATGATGGCCTATGTTACCGGACACGCAGATTTCGCCGCTTACCTGAAGATTCCCTATTTGCCCGGTGTGGGGGAGCTGATCGTCTTCTGTGCCGCGTTGGTGGGCGCCGGGCTCGGTTTTCTCTGGTTCAACACCTATCCCGCTCAGGTCTTCATGGGTGATGTTGGCGCTTTGGCTCTCGGTGCCGCGCTGGGGGTTGTCGCGGTTGCAGTCCGCCAGGAGATCGTCCTTTTCATTATGGGTGGTGTCTTTGTGGTTGAGACAGTTTCGGTCGTGCTACAGGTGGCTTCTTATAAGCTGACCGGCAAGCGTATCTTCCGCATGGCGCCGTTACACCACCATTTTGAACTCAAGGGATGGCCCGAACCCCGTGTCATCGTACGCTTCTGGATCATCACCGTTATTTTGGTGTTGGTCGGACTGGCGAGCCTGAAGATACGCTGATGTCAGATAACGCAAAACAATTGGAAAAGACACTGATTGTCGGGCTTGGCAAGACCGGGCTCTCTTGTGCGCGCTATCTCTCACAGCAAGGTGTTTCTCTGGCGGTAACCGACAGCCGGGAGCAGCCTCCTGGTCTGGAAGCGCTGCAACAACTCTTTCCAGATCTCGCTATTTTTCCTGGTGGGTTTCTACCCGATGTATTTGAAGCAGCGAGCCAACTGGTGGTCAGTCCAGGTATTCCCTTGAGTGAGCCACTGATTCAGGCGGCAAAAGCACGGGGTGCGGAAGTTATCGGCGATATCGAGCTCTTTGCGCGAGCTGTCAAAGCACCGGTGGTGGCGATAACCGGTTCCAATGGAAAAAGTACTGTCACCACTCTGTTGGGTGAGATGGCACGTATGGTTGGTATCAAGGTAGGCATTGGGGGAAACCTTGGAGAGCCGGCACTGGATCTGCTGGATGAGAATCTCGAACTCTATGTCTTGGAGTTATCGAGTTTCCAACTGGAGAGCACCTGGTCTCTCAAGCCTGCGGCTGCTGTGGTGTTGAATATCTCAGCAGATCACATGGATCGTTACGCTGACATTCACGAGTATGCCGCCGTCAAGGCGGAGATCTATACGCATGCCCAGGTCTCCGTTATCAGCCGGGATGACCCGATGGCGGCGGATATGGGTGATAAGCCGGGCAAGCAGGTTGGTTTCACACTGGGCGAGCCAAAAGGTGATGATTTTGGCCTATTGGTGCGCAACGGGGATCTCTGGTTGGCACAAGGAGATGAGTATCTGTTACCCGCAGATGAGTTGCACATCAAAGGCCGACACAATTTGGCCAATGCATTGGCGGCACTGGCACTGGGTCAAGCAGTGAATCTGCCGATGAATGCCATGCTTCGGGCGCTACGTACCTATGCTGGATTACCCCATCGGACACAATGGGTGGCCGAAAAACAGGGATTGGAATGGTACAACGATTCCAAGGGTACAAATGTCGGGGCCACCATTGCTGCGTTGTGGGGATTCCATCCTGCAAAGGGTGATAGCCGCACTGTATTGATCGCTGGTGGTGACTGCAAAGATGCCGACTTCAGCGAGCTATCCACCGTGGTAGAAAAGACAGCCCGTGCAGTGATACTGATCGGACGGGATGCGCCTCTACTGGAGGATGCACTGCAAGGCTGTTGCCTTCTGGCGCATGCGGCATCGCTTGAAGAAGCCGTTAGCAAGGCATGTGAATTGGCACGGCCCGGTGATCGAGTATTGCTGTCACCTGCCTGTGCCAGTTTTGACATGTTTCAAGGTTTCGAGGCAAGGGGGGACGCTTTCGTCCGTGCAGTGGAGGCGCTCCCCGTATGAATACGATGGCACGCCCGCAAGCAACGGATGCACGCAGTACCGAACGACCCATGCCAGCACTTATTGATTGGTGGCTCTTAGGTGCGGTGGTATTGCTGCTCTGTTTTGGTCTGGTAATGGTCTCTTCCGCCTCCATGACTGTCGGAGACCGCCTGGCGGGTGATCCTTTCTTCTACATCTACCGGCATCTCTTCGCCATGGGTTTGGGTGTTGCCTGCGCTGTACTCTTTTTTCAGGCACCGATGGTTCAGTGGCAGAAGGCCGGTCCTCTGCTCGTCTTCTTCGCCATGTTGTTGCTCATGCTGTTGTTGGTACCGGGTGTCGGTAAGACAGTTAACGGTGCGACCCGCTGGATTCCTCTGGGTATCTTCAATCTACAGAGCTCCGAGTTCATGAAGCTCTTTATGGTGCTCTACATCGCAGGTTACCTGGTGCGCCGACAGGACGAAGTGGCCCGTTCATTCTGGGGCTTTGCCAAACCCATGCTGCTGCTGGTGATCACCAGTTCACTGATTTTGATGCAGCCTGATTTTGGTACCACTGTGGTGCTCTTTGCCACGGCGCTGGGGATGCTTTTCCTCGGTGGTGTTGTGCTCTATCAATTCGCTACGCTGATTTTTGTATCTGGCATTGCCGGTTGGGCGCTGATCTATTTCTCTCCCTATCGTTGGCAACGCATGACCACATTCCTGAATCCCTGGGATGATCCCTTCAATACCGACTTTCAGCTCTCGCAGGCGCTGATTGCCTTCGGCAGGGGTGAGATTAGTGGTGTGGGATTGGGTAGCGGCATCCAAAAGCAGTTCTATCTGCCGGAAGCGCATACCGACTTCATTATGGCCGTGGTGGGCGAAGAGTTTGGCCTGATCGGTACGTTGAGTGTGATTTTTCTCTTCGCTTTCATCACTTGGCGCGCCTTCCAGATTGGTGTGCGGGCAGAAGAACGGGGTGAACGGTTCTCCGCCTATACGGCCTATGGGCTGGGGCTTTGGTTGGGATTGCAGGCCTTCATCAATATCGGCGTCAACGTCGGTATGTTGCCAACCAAAGGGCTGACACTGCCGTTCATGAGTTATGGCAGCAACAGCATTATCGTGGTTTGTATGGTGATGGCATTGCTGTTCCGTATCGACTATGAATCCCGGCAGTCCGGTCATGCAAAGTCAAAAGGAGGCCGATCATGGAACCTCATGTGATGGTCATGGCAGGTGGCACCGGGGGACATCTGTTTCCGGCACTGGCAGTGGCTGATTGGCTCAAGCAGCAGGGTTGCCGTATTACCTGGCTCGGTAGTACGAAAAGCATGGAAGCGCGGCTGATTCCTGAATATGGCTATCCACTGGAGCAGATCGAGGTGCGCGGTATCCGGGGTACCGGTTTGAAACGGCGTTTGTTTGCACCGTTTGAGATTTTTCGCGCCCTCTGGCAAGCCTTGCGTGTCTTGCGTCGTACCCGTCCTCAGTTGGTGCTGGGTATGGGAGGATTTGTGACCGGCCCAGGTGGCCTGATGGCCAGGCTGTTGCGTATTCCATTGATCATCCAGGAACAGAACGCTATCCCCGGACTGACCAACCGCCTGTTGGCACGTATCGCAACGCGAGTGTTTGAGGCTTTTCCCGATAGTTTCGGTGCTGATGTTGGCGCGGAGAATTCGGGCAACCCGGTGCGCCAGAACATTGTCGAGCTGGCTAAGCCTGAAATTCGCTTCGCCGATCATGTCGGTCATGTTCGGTTATTGGTATTGGGTGGTTCCTTGGGCGCCAGGGTGCTGAATGAAGTCGTACCCGCGGCACTTGCCCTGATGTCTGAGCAGGAAAGGCCCCAGGTAAGACACCAGGCGGGTGAGAAACTGATCGATGAGGCTATCGAAGCCTATCGGACTTTTGATGTGGAAGCTGAGGTTAAGCCATTCGAAAAAGATATGGCTGCCGCCTATGGCTGGGCCGATCTGGTGATCTGTCGTGCGGGTGCACTGACTGTCTCTGAATTGGCAGCAGCGGGTCTCGGCGCTGTGCTGGTGCCTTATCCCCATGCGGTAGACGATCATCAGACCCACAATGCTGGTTTTCTGGTAAATGCGGGTGCAGCCCAGTTACTGCCTCAGGACGAGATGGATAGTCAGCGATTAGTGAAAATCCTGAAATCGTTGTGTGGCAATCGATCTGAACTTCTGAGGATGGCGGAGGCCGCCAGAGACGTAGCTAATCATGACGCTGCCGCTATGGTCGGTCGCGCTTGTCTGGAGAGTATCAAGAGATGAGTGAACAGCAACGTCGTCGACACGCACCCAACAGCATGGGCCGTATGCGCTGGATCCATTTTGTCGGTATTGGTGGTGCAGGCATGAGTGGTATCGCAGAGGTGATGATAAACCTGGGTTATGAGGTCTCCGGCTCCGACCAACGAGAGAGTGGTGTGACCCTGCGTCTGGCACGGTTGGGCGCGAAAATCTGCTTGGGCCATCAGGCAGAGCAGGTGCAGGACGTGGATGCGGTAGTGATCTCCAGTGCAGTCAAGGAGACCAACCCCGAAGTAGCGGCGGCTCGAGAGTTGCGTATACCTGTGGTACCCAGGGCTGAGATGTTGGCGGAGATTATGCGCTTTCATTATGGGATCGCCGTGGCAGGTACGCATGGCAAGACCACCACCACCAGCCTGGTTACCAGCATTCTGGCGGAGGCTGGGCTCGATCCCACTTTCGTTATTGGTGGGCGGCTCAACAGTGCCGGCGCGAATGCTCGGCTGGGCGAGGGCGAATATTTGGTGGCAGAGGCAGATGAGAGTGACGCCTCTTTTCTCTATCTACTACCCATGCTGGCAGTCGTCACTAATATCGATGCCGATCATATGACGACCTATGGTGGTGATTTCAATCGGTTGCGTGGGACCTTCCTGGAGTTTCTTCACCATCTGCCTTTTTACGGCATGGCGGTGCTCTGCATTGATGATGAGGAAATTCGGGGATTGTTACCGGAGATTACCCGGCCGATCACCACCTATGGCTTCAGCGAGGGAGCGGACGTACGCGCCACTGACGTCAGTCAGGAAGGTCTGAAAACTCATTTTACCGTGCATGCAACTGCCTTGGATGAGCCGGTGAAAGTCACGCTCAATCTGCCTGGAAGTCACAATGTACTGAATGCTCTGGCGGCAATCGCGGTGGCCTTGGAGCTCAACGTTGACAGTCACAGTATTCAGCGTGCACTGGACTCGTTCGAAGGGATTGGTCGACGCTTCCAGACACGTGGCGATTGCCAGATCGATGGCAAGCGGGTGATGTTGGTGGATGATTACGCACACCATCCGAGCGAAGTTGCGGCCACGCTCCAAGCTGTGCGGGATGGCTGGCCGGAACGCCGTCTGGTGCTTGCCTTCCAACCCCATCGTTACACCCGCACCCAAGAGCAGTTTGACGACTTCGTGCAGGTGCTCTCCAGAGTTGATCTGTTAGTCCTGACCGAAGTCTATGCGGCAGGCGAGGAGCCAATCCTGGGCGCAACTTCACGCGATCTGAGTCGTGCCATCCGCACGCGCGGTCAGGTGGATCCAATTTTTCTGGAACCGGTAGAGGAGCTGCCGGTTTTGCTGAAAGGTTTGCTCAGGGACGGCGACATCGTACTGACTCTGGGAGCGGGGAGTATCGGCGCCGTTGCAGCAGGACTGCCCCTCCAACTTTGCGCGGAGGTGGAGTAAATGGCACAGGTCGATATGAAACGATTACACATGGGTTGTGGCGAGTCTCTGCAAGCTCATCTACCCTCGCCGTTCTACAACAAGCGGTACCTATTGTCCCAATTACAGCGTCAGTTGTCACGACTCGGTGGTGGGACTGTTTCGTCAAAAAAGATGGTGCGGGAAGAGAGCCGTTAAGCATGATGCCAGCCATGGACAACAACAGCTTGCGAGGTGAGATGCGGTATGACGAACCGCTCTCACGCCATACGACCTGGCGGGTCGGTGGTCCTGCGAGCCGTTTTTACCGGCCGGCGGACCGGGAGGATCTGCTCTCTTTTCTGCGACAGTTGGACCCTGCCGAACCCCTCTTCTGGCTCGGGCTGGGTAGTAATCTGCTGGTGAGGGACGGGGGATTTCGAGGCACGGTGATCGCGACCCAAGGCTGTCTGAATCACCTTCAATGGCAAGGTGACACGGTGCTATCCGCTGAAATCGGTGTGGCCTGTGCAAAGATTGCTCGCACAGCGGCCAAGGCAGGCCTTTGTGGTGTCGAATTTCTTGCCGGCATACCCGGCACATTGGGTGGGGCGCTTGCTATGAATGCCGGCGCTTTCGGTGGCGAGACCTGGCGGCAGGTGATTTGCGTGGAAACGGTAGACCGCTTTGGTGAGGTACGGCGTCGTACACCGGCGGATTTTGAGATCGGCTACCGTTATGTGGTCGGCCAACCGGGAGAGTGGTTCCTGTCTACCGAGCTTGCCATGCAGGTTGGTGATGCGGCAGCAGCGCAGCGAGAGATTAAACGGCTGCTGGAAAAGCGTGCAGCGACACAGCCTACCCGTCAACCCAGTTGCGGTTCCGTATTTCGCAATCCACCGGGCGACCATGCAGCTCGACTGATTGAGTCATTGGGACTGAAGGGTAAACGCATTGGTGGTGCCGAGGTTTCGCAGAAACATGCCAACTTCATCGTCAACACGGGTGATGCAACGGCAGCTGATATCGAACAACTGATTGAAGTGGTGCAAAACCAGGTAGAGGCAGAGACGGGTATTCGTCTGATCACCGAAGTGCACCGTATCGGAGAGTCGTCATGACAGTGGCACTCTCTACAGAGGATTTCGGCAAGGTGGCTGTATTGATGGGGGGCGACTCGGCTGAGCGGGAGGTCTCTCTGAATAGTGGTGCGGCTGTATTGAGTGCCTTGCAAAGATGTGGTGTCGATGCTCACGGTATAGACGTTGGTGCTGATCTGCCCTCCCGGCTTGTGGATAAGGGTTTCGACAGGGCATTCATCATCCTGCATGGCCGCGGAGGTGAGGATGGCGTGATGCAGGGTGCACTCGACCGTATCGGCATACCTTATACCGGCAGCGGCGTACTTGGCTCCGCTCTAAGCATGGACAAGTACCGGACCAAAGCGCTCTGGCGTGGACTTGGACTGCCGACACCGGAAGCGGTGTTAATCAGTCAACACAGTGTGCTGGCAGCGGCGGATAGTCTGGGATATCCACTGATCATCAAGCCAAGCCGGGAAGGTTCCAGTATTGGCATGGCGAAAGTCGAAAGCAGAGAAGCGCTGGAACAGGCTTGGGAGATGGCATCCCGCTACGACGGGATGGTGCTGGCAGAACGTTGGATCGAAGGGCGCGAATACACCACAGCTGTACTCCAGGACGAAGCCTTGCCGCTGATCCGGCTGGAGACACCACACAGTTTTTACGACTACGAGGCCAAGTATCACGCTGATACCACCAGCTACCACTGCCCCTGTGGGCTGTCTGCCGATCAGGAAGCTGAACTTCAAGCACTCTGCTTACGGGCGCTTGAGGCGGTTGGCGCCAGTGGTTGGGGCAGGGTCGATCTGATGTTGGATGAACAGGACAGACCCTGGTTGATCGAGGTGAATACGGTGCCAGGCATGACAGACCACAGTCTGGTGCCCATGTCGGCCAAAGTGGCTGGGATCGATTTCGATCAACTGGTGTTGCGCATCCTGGCCACCAGCTTAGGGCAGGCGGCGGTATGAGCCGGTCACAGAAAACACAGCCAACACCAGTAACGATTTCAGTGCTGCGTTCATTGGCCATGCCTTTGTTATCGGTATTGCTGATAGCCGGATTGTTGTCGTGGGGTGTTCTGCAAGCTCGGGACCCACAGGTGATGCCGGTACGTGTGGTCGGTGTCGACGGAGAGATTCAGCACTTGGAGCGTAGCAGGCTCGAAACAGCAGTCGCAGAAGCGGTGAATGGCAGTTTTTTTAGCATCAATCTTGATCAGATTAGACAAAAGATTGAACGTCTGCCTTGGATCGAGAGCGCCAGCATACGCAGAGTATGGCCGGACACTCTACGTGTGAACGTGGTCGAGCAAGTCCCTCTGGCCTACTGGGGCAAGGATGGACTGGTGAGTCAGCGGGGCGAGGTTTTTCGGCCTAAGCAGCTGCCGAAACTGGCGGGTCTCTCTGTGCTTGAAGGTGATGATCAGAGCGCATCGCATATTACTCGGGAGTATCTGCGTATGCGTACGTTGCTCGAAACAGCGGGTTTGAATCTACAGCATGTGTGGGTCGATGCACGCCAGGCCTGGCGTCTGAAGACTGACAGTGGGCTGATGTTGCACCTGGGCAGACGTGAGGTGATGCCGAGACTGACTCGTTTTGTGCAGCTATACCCCTACCTGCAACAGCAGACCGGAAGTCTGCCGGAAGCGGTGGATTTGCGTTACACCAACGGTTTTACAGTGCGTTGGCAGGTTGCCGAGGCGCAGGTCAATTTGAACAGTCGTACACCGGAACGTGCAGCGACGAAGATTGCGGGTATCTGAATGACAAAGCGAAGCGAGAAAAATCTGATCATCGGACTCGATATCGGCACTTCGAAAGTGGTGGCGATTGTTGGTGAGATCAGAAACGACGGAGGTATCGAAATCATCGGTATCGGATCTCACCCGTCGCGTGGATTGAAGAAAGGCGTGGTGGTCAATATCGAGTCTACGGTGCAGTCGATTCAGCGAGCAGTGGAAGAGGCTGAACTGATGGCGGGTTGTGAGATTCACTCGGTCTATGCGGGGATCGCCGGTAGTCACATCCGCAGTCTCAACTCCCACGGAATCGTCGCGATCAGAGATAAAGAGGTCACTCAGGGAGATATGGAGCGGGTCATCGATGCGGCCAGAGCTGTGGCAATACCTGCGGATCAGAGGATTCTCCACATCCTGCCCCAGGAATTCATTATCGACGAGCAGGAGGGTATCCGTGACCCCATCGGCATGTCCGGTGTGCGGCTCGAATCACGGGTCCATATGGTGACCGGTGCAGTCAGTGCAGCACAGAACATTGTTAAGTGTGTTCGCCGCTGTGGTCTGGATGCTGACGATCTGATTCTTGAACAGCTTGCATCGAGCTACTCCGTTCTCAGTGAGGATGAGAAGGAACTGGGCGTTTGCCTGGTGGATATTGGGGGCGGCACCACTGATATCGCGGTCTTTACCGGTGGCGCAATTCGCCACACTGCAGTCATTCCTATCGCAGGAGATCAGGTGACCAATGATATCGCCGTGGCCCTTCGCACACCCACTCAGCACGCGGAAGAGATCAAGATCAAATACGCCTGCGCACTGACTCAGCTGGCCACCAACGATGAGACCATCGAGGTGCCCAGTATCGGTGAACGACCACCGCGAAGACTCTCACGCCAGACATTGGCGGAAGTGGTGGAGCCCAGATACGAGGAGCTGATGACCTTGATCCAGGCTGAGCTGCGGCGCAGTGGTTTCGAAGATGTGATTGCAGGCGGCGTGGTGTTGACCGGTGGCAGTTCGAAGATGGAAGGTGCCATCGATCTGGCGGAAGAGATTTTTCACATGCCGGTAAGACTCGGTGTGCCGCAGTACGTCAGCGGGCTGGCTGATGTGGTACGTAATCCGATCTATTCCACCGGTGTGGGGTTGTTGTTGTTTGGTCAGCGGAACCGGGCGCAAGGCGGTCGTGAGCTGGCAAATGAAGGCGGTATGAAGGCAGTTTGGGACCGTATGAAACATTGGTTCCAGGGTAATTTTTAATCATTTTTCTGTTTAGGCGCGACAGACGAGGAGATAGGCAAATGTTCGAACTTATGGATACTCACAGTCAGAATGCTGTGATCAAGGTGATCGGTGTCGGCGGCGGTGGCGGCAACGCCATCAATCACATGTTGACCGGCGAAATTGAAGGTGTGGATTTTATCTGCGCCAATACGGATGCGCAGGCGTTGCGCAACAGTGAAGTTAGGACGCTGCTGCAACTGGGCTCTGACATCACCAAGGGATTGGGTGCAGGGGCGGATCCAGATGTTGGCCGGCAGGCTGCCATGGAAGACCGGGACCGCATTGAGGAAGTATTGGCCGGTGCAGATATGGTATTCATTACCGCAGGCATGGGTGGCGGTACCGGTACCGGTGCGGCACCAATTGTGGCTGAGGTGGCGAAGGAGCTGGACATCCTGACTGTCGCTGTGGTCACAAAGCCTTTTGGTTTCGAAGGCGGCAAGCGCATGAAGGTTGCAGAACAGGGTATGGCTGATCTTGGTGAGAATGTGGATTCACTGATTACTATTCCCAACGAGAAGTTGTTGGCGGTGCTCGGAAAAGAGATGAGTCTGCTCAACGCCTTCAAAGCGGCCAATGATGTGCTGTTGCACGCAGTGCAGGGAATTGCTGAGCTGATTACCCGTCCGGGCTTGATCAATGTGGACTTTGCTGATGTGAAAACAGTGATGTCTGAGATGGGGGCTGCCATGATGGGTTCTGGCGAGGCTTCCGGCGATAATCGGGCACGTGAGGCGGCTGAACGGGCCATTCGCAGCCCGCTGTTGGAGGATGTGAACCTGTCCGGTGCCAAAGGCATCCTGGTTAACATTACTGCTGGCCTCAATCTGGCTATTGGCGAGTTCGATGAGGTGGGCAATACGGTACGCGAGTTCGCTGATGACGATGCCACCGTGGTCGTCGGTACGGTTATCGATCCGGATATGCAAAATGATATGCGTGTCACAGTGGTGGCAACCGGCCTTGGTGAGACCGTCAGAGCCGAGCTACCCAAGCCAACCCGGGTTGAGGAGATTAAGCCGGTGAAATTGGTCAATTCAGACGTTATCGAGCCTGAACCTGAGGATTATCGTGAGTTAGACAGGCCCACGGTGCTCAGAAACGGTGCATCCGGAGCCCAGCCCCAGGCGCCGGCAGCGGATGGCAACTTGGACTATCTCGACATCCCGGCCTTTCTTCGTCGTCAGGCAGATTAAAAGGACTTGAAAAATGTGAGCTCCTCCAGGAGTTAGAGCCAGATAAAGGTCATATTGGTACAGAGTCTGCTAGATTTTGTTGTGAGACGCGCAGGTTAGGTATAGGTTTTGAACCAAATACCCCCTGTTTTGTCGGATATTCTCAATGTGGTAGGATGCGCGCCTTTTTAGGGCTAAAATTAGGTCCTGTTTTGGAGTTAGAAAGTCGATGATTTGGCAACGGACGTTAAAAAATGTGATTCGCGCCACTGGCGTGGGGCTGCACACGGGTGAGAAAGTCTACCTCACTTTGCGTCCTGCTGCCCCAGATACCGGTATTGTTTTTCGCCGCGTCGATCTCGACCCTGCAGTGGATATACGCGCCTGTGCGGAAAATGTGGGAGATACCCGTCTCTCGAGTACCTTGGTGCAGGACGGTGTGCGTGTCTCAACGGTTGAGCATCTCCTCTCTGCTTTTGCGGGTTTAGGTATCGATAACGCCTATGTCGATGTTAGCGCCCCAGAAGTCCCGATTATGGATGGTAGTGCAGGTCCCTTTGTGTTCCTGCTGCAATCTGCCGGTGTTGAGGAGCAGAGCAAGCCCAAGCGTTTTATACGAATCAAGCGTAAAGTCGAAGTGGTCGAGGGTGACAAACTCGCCTCGTTTGAGCCTTTTGATGGGTTCAAGGTCACCTTTTCCATCGACTTCGATCATCCAGCCTTTACCGAAGGCGCTCAGTTTGCCACTGTGGACTTCTCCTCGACCTCGTTCGTCCGTGAGGTCAGTCGAGCCCGCACCTTTGGTTTTCTGCGCGATATCGAAATGTTGAGACAGAAGGAATTGGCCCTGGGTGGCAGCCTCGACAATGCCATCGTGGTTGATGACTATCGGGTGATGAACGAGGATGGCCTGCGTTACGAAGATGAATTCGTCAAACACAAAATACTCGATGCCATCGGCGATCTCTATCTACTGGGGCACAGTCTGATCGGTGCATTCAAGGGCCACAAGTCAGGCCATGCACTGAACAATCGTTTACTGCGGGAACTGATCAGCCAGGAAGATGCCTGGGAAGAGATCACCTTCGATGAACCGGAGGATGCACCCATTTCCTACATGAAATCGGCGCACCTCACGCTTACCTGAACCTTAGCGAATTCTACTCTCCGGCAAGAGATTTGGCCGGAGTCATATATTGCGTTACCTGGGATCTTTCAGGGAACGAAACGTCGATCCAGTCAGTGGGTGAGCCAGGCAAATGCTAGTCCGGCCTCTTCTTCTGGCCGTGCAGACTTAATCGGAGCATTGCCTCTCTCAGTGGTTTATCCTCAAGTGCGACAGCTGTCTGGCGCAGTATTTCGGCACTCTTTTCGCTCAATGAAAGTCTTTTGCAGCTTCTACGACGGTTCGTCTTCGTAGCTTCTTGGGCCATGATTCGTGTGCGGACTCGATCAATGATCAGCCCCTGTTGTTTCAGTTGGCGCAGAAGTTCGGGTGCAAGGTAGCGAAGACGGCTGGCCCACACCGGTGAGTTAACGAAAAGGCTGAGCGTACGTGTCTGCATGACAGCCCCGTGAATCTGCTCGTTCAGGGGGGATGGCAACAACGCTTTAATCTGTTCCACCAAGACTTTCTGGTTCGATAGCTGCTTACCGAGAAGCGTAAGGGCAGAACGTGAGGCCATGTATTGTTGGACTGTTCTCATTGGGAAACAGAATAGAAAAAAGCTAAGAAAAACACCACATTTCGAAGAAAAAATGTTAAAGTTCGTAAATTTTTGACCGACATACAAAGTACCAGCGGTGTGTAACATCAAAAAATGGATATGAAAATCATGTATTTGCGTGGAATCGGGCAAACTTGCAGCAGAGCCATGCGCTGTTTTTATGCGTCAGTCATAGTGGCGGTTGTCGGGTTGTTCGGCCTCGGCATGCTGTGGACAGGCTATCAGATGGGCATAGAGAGTGCTGAGTTTCCTGAGCATCAACTGGTCGCCAGTCTGAAGCGGACATTTGCTGATGAGCGCCAGCTATTATCCAATGTCAAAGCTGATGCACAGAATGAAATCGATGCGCTGGCCATCCGCATGGGGCAATTGCAGTCGCAGCTTATACGACTCGATGCTCTTGGGGAACGCCTGGTTGAGATTGGGCGGTTGGATAAGGGAGAGTTCAGCTTCCAGGAACCTCCTGCCATCGGTGGTCCTGAGGGAAAAGATGCTATTGCAGATCAGTCTGCGTTGCCGGATCTTCTGAAGGAGATGCAGAGCCTCGAAGAGATGATTGATGACCGCCAACAGCAACTGACGCTGGTTGAAGACCTGATCATGAATTCCAATCTTGAAGAGTCAATCCACCCGGCGGGTCGGCCGATCAAGAAAGGGTGGATTTCATCCTATTTTGGGATGAGAAACGATCCATTCTCAGGCAAGCGTGCAATGCACAAGGGTATGGATTTCGCTGGTAAAGAGGGTTCGGATGTCGTGGCCGTGGCTGCTGGTGTTGTGACCTGGTCAGGTGATCGATATGGCTATGGCGAGTTGGTTGAGATCAATCACGGCAAAGGTTATGTCACACGATACGGACATAACGCGAAAATCCTGGTTGAGATCGGTGACCGTATCAGACCGGGGCAGGTCATCGCCACCATGGGGTCAACCGGTCGTTCTACTGGCCCGCACGTCCATTTTGAGGTAGTGCGGAATGGAAAAATCGTTAACCCAACCAAATATATTCGAACCAAACGCAGTAAAGATTCGGCCTGAGTCTGCCGGATGCTGCAATAATTCTGATTCCAGATTGCTGGAAAGCAAAGAATCACAAATTATCGGTGACTTAAGTCAGCGGTTTGTTAATTTGTGGTTTTCTTCGCCTATCTCACAGATTGTTGAATACCGTTGACTGATAGGCGCGCTGAGATCCACAGGAATGATATGCCGATTCTTCAGCAATGCGCCCGCATGCTGTATGATTCCCTGATTTCGCATCCCTGACGTATACCTGGATTCATAGTGAATAAAATCTTCAAGAAGATCTTCGGCAGCCGTAATGAGCGCCTGGTCAAACGTTTGTCAAAAACGGTGTCCCAAATCAATGTGTTAGAGGCTGATTTGGAATCGCTCTCCGATGAGGCGTTACAAGAGAAGACTGAAGCCTTCAGGAACCGCTTGGAGGCAGGCGAGAAACTCGACGGCCTGATGCTGGAGGCCTTTGCTGTCGTGAGAGAAGCGGGGCGTCGGGTGATGCAGATGCGCCACTTCGATGTACAGCTCATCGGTGGCATGGTGCTCCATCAGGGTAAAATCGCAGAGATGCGTACCGGCGAGGGTAAGACTCTGGTCGCCACCTTGGCGGCCTACCTCAATGCCTTGCCGGCAAAGGGTGTGCATGTGGTTACGGTGAATGACTATCTGGCACGGCGTGATGCTGCCTGGATGGGACGTCTCTACCACTTCCTCGGTCTTACTACCGGTGTGATCAATTCTTCGGGCGGCGCTGGACCGGACAGTTCATCCTATCTTTTTGATCCTCAGTACGATGGCAAGTCGGGTGGTTTTCTCCATCTCAGATCCGTATCCCGCCAAGAGGCCTACGCTGCGGATATCACCTATGGTACCAACAACGAATATGGCTTCGATTATCTGCGCGACAATATGGCATTCAGTGCAGACCAACGGGTGCAGCGTCCGCCTTTCTTTGCCATTGTCGATGAGGTCGATTCCATCCTGATCGATGAGGCGCGTACGCCATTGATCATTTCAGGTCCCACAGATGATTCTTCCGAGCTCTATATGGCGGTCAACAAGATCATCCCCAGATTGACTCGCCAGGACCCCATTACCAATGAGGAAGGCAAACCCGATTTCGGACCCGGTGATTTCTCGGTTGACGAGAAGGCGCGCCAGACTTTCTTGAGTGAGGAAGGCCATCAGCATGTGGAGGAGATGCTGACAGAGGCGGGCATGCTGGAAGAGGGGGCAAGCCTTTACGACTCTGCCAATATTATCCTGATGCATCATGTCAATGCGGCGCTGCGTGCCCATGCACTGTTTCAGCGTAATGTGGAGTATATCGTCAAGGATAACGAGGTGGTTATTGTTGACGAGTTTACCGGCCGTACCATGCCGGGCAGGCGTTGGTCCGATGGTCTGCATCAGGCCGTCGAGGCCAAAGAAGGGGCCAAGATTCAGAACGAGAACCAGACCCTGGCCTCGATCACTTTTCAGAACTACTTCCGCCTCTATGAGAAGCTCTCCGGTATGACCGGCACGGCGGATACCGAGGCTTTTGAATTTCAACAGATCTACGGTCTGGAAGTGGTGGTCATCCCCACCAATATGCCGATGGTCCGGGATGATATGGGCGATCTTGTCTATCTCACACCGGATGAAAAGTACGAAGCGATCATTGAAGATGTACAGGATTGCGTCAAACGTGGCCAGCCTGTGCTGGTGGGCACCGCTTCAATCGAAACCTCTGAATTAATATCCGAGCTGCTCGACAAAGCGAAGGTCGACCACAAAGTACTGAATGCTAAGCATCATCAACAGGAAGCACTAATTGTTGCCCAAGCCGGGCGCCCGGGTTCGGTGACTATTGCAACCAACATGGCGGGTCGCGGTACCGATATCGTGCTGGGCGGCAACCTCGATTCTGACCTGGAAGTGCTTGGCGAGAACCCTGAGCCTGCACAGATCGAGCAGGCAACTGAGACGTGGAAATCACGTCACCAGAAGGTACTGGATGCCGGTGGGCTGCATGTGATCGGGACCGAGCGGCATGAATCCCGGCGTATCGACAACCAGCTGCGCGGTCGCTCCGGTCGTCAGGGTGATCCGGGTTCCAGCCGGTTCTATCTCTCCCTGCAGGACAGCCTGATGCGTATCTTCGCTTCCGATAAGGTAGGCGCACTGATGCAAAAGATGGGCATGGATCGGGGTGAAGCCATAGAGCATCCCTGGGTCTCCAGGGCCATCGAAAATGCCCAAAGAAAGGTAGAGGGCCGCAACTTCGATATCCGTAAGCAACTGCTGGAGTATGACGACGTAGCCAATGACCAACGCAAGGTGGTCTACGAACAGAGAAATGAGTTGATGGAAGTGGAGGATATATCTGAGTCCGTTACCTCTTTGCGGTTCGATGTTCTCAACGAAGTCTTCCATAACCACATTCCCCTTCAGAGTATTGAAGAACAGTGGGACGTCACCGGCCTGAGTGAAGGGCTGACTGAAACATTTGGTGGTGAGTGGCCGATTCAGACGTGGCTCGATGAGGACGACGACCTGCATGAAGAGACCCTGAAGGAGCGCATCCTGGATAGTCTGGTCGTCGGTTATCAGGATAAAGAGGGTCAAGTGGGCAATGATAATATGCGTCACTTCGAAAAAGCGGTAATGTTGCAAACGCTGGATGGTCACTGGAAAGAGCATCTGGCCGCCATGGACTATCTGCGTCAGGGAATACATCTTCGGGGTTATGCTCAGAAGAATCCCAAGCAGGAGTACAAGCGTGAGGCCTTCGCCATGTTCTCCAGTATGCTCGACAGCATTAAGGAAGAGGTCACTACGCTGCTC
The DNA here is from genome assembly GCA_025656435.1 of Candidatus Thiodiazotropha sp. (ex Gloverina cf. vestifex). Classification (GTDB taxonomy): domain Bacteria; phylum Pseudomonadota; class Gammaproteobacteria; order Chromatiales; family Chromatiaceae; genus Thiodiazotropha. The sequence continues at coordinate 23,434 of JAHXHT010000004.1, forward strand.
TCTAAGGTGCAGGTGCAGCGGCCGGAAGAGATGGTGGTGCAGGAACAACAACCCCAAGCATCAGACTTCGAGTTTAAGCATGAAGCATTCGAAGGACTAACGGAGGAAGCCACAGCGCAGCCACCAGTCGAAGAGGGCGAGGAACAACACCAGCCCTTTGTTCGGGATGGCCGCAAGATCGGTCGCAATGAGCCCTGCCCCTGTGGTTCCGGCAAGAAATACAAGCAGTGTCATGGGCAGCTGAGCTAGCCGTGGCAGACCATCTGGCGATTCCTGGAATACAGATTGGTGTAGCTGCAGCTGGCATTAAAGCCACCGACCGAAAGGATATGGTGGTTATCGAATTGGCCCAAGGTGGTAGCTGTGCCGCCGTTTTTACACGTAATGCCTTCTGCGCTGCTCCGGTGCATGTGGCCAAGTCCCATCTTCGTAAGCGTACACCTCGCTATCTACTGGTGAATTCAGGTAACGCCAATGCCGGTACTGGGGAGCAAGGTATGCGTGATGCTGACGCAACATGTCGTCTGTTGGCTGATGCTTTTGGCTGTGATGCCGATGAGGTGCTACCTTTCTCGACCGGTGTGATCGGTGTCAATCTGCCGGTTGATCGAATGCAACAGGCCATGCCAGCGGCATTGGCCGATTTAAATGAGGATGGCTGGGAGCAGGCAGCTGAAGCTATCATGACCACTGATACCCGGCCTAAGCTGGTGACGCGAAGCTTCGAAGTGGATGGTGTCACCGCCAGGGTGACGGGCATGGCGAAAGGTGCCGGTATGATTCGCCCGGATATGGCCACTATGCTGGCCTATGTTGCGACTGATCTCTCTGTCGATCAGGGACTATTACAATCCTGTCTCTCAGCTGCGGTCGAGCCCTCTTTCAACAGCATCACTATTGATGGCGATACCTCCACCAATGATGCGTGTGTCCTCCTGGCTAGTGGAAGCTCCTCACATTCGCCGATCACTGATCGGGCCTCCCAGGCCTATGAGAAATTCTCAGCGGTTGTTGCCGATATTTGTATGGCATTGGCGCGGGAAATTGTGCGAGACGGTGAAGGCGCGACCAAACTGGTGGAGGTGTTGGTCGAACAGGCGGTTGATGTACCTGAGGCACGGGAAGTGGCTTATACCATCGCGCATTCACCCTTGGTAAAAACAGCTCTTTTCGCTTCAGATCCCAACTGGGGACGGATACTTGCGGCTGTTGGTCGTGCTGGTCTGCAACAGCTCGATATCGATGGGGTGGAGATCTGGCTGGATGATGTCTGCATCGTCCGTGATGGTGGACGGGCCGAGGACTACACCGAAGCGGCAGGTCAAACGGTAATGGACAAAACTGAATTCACCATACGGGTCAAGCTGGGACGTGGTATGACTGAGACCCGGGTTCTGACCTGTGATCTCTCCTATGACTACGTCAAGATCAACGCGGAATACCGTACCTGATAAGGTCAAGGTGTCCGTCATGCCCATTCATGTCGCTGCTGCCGCGATTCTGGATAACCTGGGGCGGGTGCTCATCAGTAAGCGCGCAGATCATCTGCATCAGGGCGGCTTGTGGGAATTTCCGGGCGGCAAGGTGGAAGCGGGTGAAACACTTCGTCAGGCGCTTGCACGGGAGTTGAAAGAGGAGCTTGATATTCTGCCACTGGAATTTAAGCCGTTGATTCGCATTAAGCATGATTACGGTGACCGGCAGGTGCTACTCGATTTCTTCCGCGTGACCCGCTTCGAGGGTGACGCAAAAGGGATGGAAGGTCAGCCGTTGCGTTGGCTTCAACCCAAAGAGATGCTGGCTAATTTATTCCCTGCGGCGGATCGTCCGGTGATCACTGCCCTTCAGTTGCCGGATCGATATTTAATTACCGGTTGTGAGCCCACTCAGCCGGAAGATTTTCTACGGCGACTGGATCTTGCCCTCAAGAATGGTTTGAGGCTTGTCCAGCTGCGTGCCCATGCGTTGGATGATGCAGCCTATAAACACCTGCTCAATGCGGCAAGTCCTCTGTGTGAGAGGTATAACGCCAAGCTGCTTGTCAATCGTCCCTCTGGATGCGTCAGATGGTTGGGTATGGCCGATGGTATTCATCTCACTGCCAACCAGATGATGGCACTTGCTGCACGGCCATCGGGTAAAGGGTTGATAGGCGCCTCCTGCCATAATCGGGAAGAACTGGAGCAGACATCCCGACTGCGGCTCGATTATGTGTTTCTCTCTCCCGTGGCGCCTACAGCCACCCACCCGAATACGGCCACACTCGGTTGGGAGAAATTCAGCGACTGGGTTGAAAATGTCAATCTACCGGTTTATGCATTGGGTGGCATGCACCCCAATATGCTGGGGCAGGCCAGTCAGGCAGGGGCGCAGGGTATCGCTGCGATCAGGTCGCTTTGGCCTGAAGGTTAAGCGGCCATCGCATCAGCGGCTCAGTCGTTAAATCCGTAGTCATCGACCATCTTGATGATCGTCTCTATGTCCTTGGGTGTCTTTTCCAGGAACTCGAAACCGGAATCGTAGAAGACGGGATTCACATCATTGTCGCTCCACCGGCACATCGCCTTGAAGCGCAGTGGCTTAATTTCACCTTCAGTATCGGGTGTGCGAATCTCCAGTTTGTACTCCTTACCTGTGGCGATGGGTTGTTCGCTGATCAGCATCATGCCTTCAGGTGTAATATCCACCACATGTCCTAATAATCTGTCTGATGTGAGTTCCCATACCCTGAGATAGAAAATCAGGTGACGACGCTTGATGGTACGGCGGTCTTCAGGTTTGGGTGCGTTTTGATGGTTGTGTTCGCTCGGGCGTTTTATATACATGTTTGGGACTTCGTTGCTGCTGATTGGGAGGTCTGAAGCCGATGTAAACGATACTGTGGTTTCTATATCGACCTTATCGAAATGATAGTGCTTATGACAGAATTCGCAAACTAGGTGCGGTGAAACTGAAGACTTTCGGAATTATCTGAGTCATTTGAAGGCCTATTTTCCCAGACATACGGTAGGAAGGTGACCTTTACCCTATCCACTCGTTTCGTAAAAAAACCGATACTAGAGTTGTTTCTCGTCTTCACAACGTTCAGACAGATCTGTATTACCCATCGCCTTACCAGATGAAAAGATGAAAAGATGAAAGGGTGAAGGTTGTCTCTGTTCCTCATGGTATTGTCCGTAAACTCGCTGTAGTAGCGTGTCACCTTAAGTATAATGCCATTCTATCCAGGCCGAAGATCGGTCCAGGGGAGCTCTCGCGGAAAAGCAGGATGTGGATATGTTCTCAAGATTGATAAATCATGAGCTATTGCGGAATCAAGAGTTTCAGTCGGCGTTGGTCCGCCTGGGGATTTGGCTGTTCAGTATTGTCTATATTGGCCTTGGCGCATGGACAGAGTACTACGACGTCAATGTCATACTCTTTTATTTGCTGTTTGGTGGCTATTTCATCTTTTTCGTGCTGACGCTGATCAGCGTTTACCAACATCCCGTGCTGGGCCTGAGGCCCTATGTGACACTGTTTGCCGATGTCAGCGCGACCAGTCTGGCTATCTTCCTGACCCAAGAGGCGGTCAGTCCCTTCTTCCTACTCTATATTTGGATCTTTGTTTCCTACGGCACCCGGTATGGAAAACCTCTCTTAATGGCAGCCTCGGTACTCAGTCTTATTGCCTTCAATCTGGTGCTGATCGCTTTGCAGGAGTGGCATACGCATACTTTTGAGGCCCTCTTTTTTATGCTGCTTCTGGTGTTACTGCCGATTTATCAATACAGCCTGTTGCGTAAGCTCCATAGAGCCAGGCAGGAAGCGGAGCAGGCGAACAAGGCGCGAGGTGATTTTCTTGCCACAATGACCCATGAACTGCGCACGCCTTTGATCGGTATCCTGGGGATGGCCAGGCTGATGCAGGGAACGCCACTGGATGCAGAGCAGAAAGAGTATCTCCACTCAATTCTTTCCTCGGCTCAGTTACTGCGGGCACTGATTGTAGGCATTCTCGATTTTTCCAAGATTGATGCCGATAAACTGGAATTGGTGAGTGAACCGTTCGATATTCGCCAATTGGTGGGAAACGTCAATTCGTCATTGGCCGGTGAAGCACAGGAAAAACAGCTCGAGATGCGTTGTTGGGTAGATCCCAGAATTCCTCGAAGATTACGGGGTGATAACCTCCGTCTTTCACAGATTCTCTTTAACTTACTCGGTAACGCCATTAAGTTCACCGACAGCGGTAGCGTTGACGAGTCGATTTTGGGGACTCGGATGTCCCAAAATCTTTCACGAGGTAGCGACACGCTTGCATGACAATCGGTTCTCTAAAGTTTTTCTTGTCGAAATGGAGGGTAATCCCCCCAAAAAATAACGGGGTTCAAAAGTAGAATTTTCCATTTATTATTACGAAAATGAGAATCTACAATGAAGAAGTCCCGC
>JAHXHT010000005.1 GCA_025656435.1 Candidatus Thiodiazotropha sp. (ex Gloverina cf. vestifex)
AATGCACTGTTTTTCTTCGCTCATGGCAGTTTTGAAGCAAGCGAGAGGAAACGTTCGCTGACAAACGATTCGTTCAGAGCTTCCCTAGGCAGTGTCTCGCGCTCCAGTTTTGAGGCAGTCAGTACACCGTTGTTGTCGTAGACAGTCGCCTCCAGATAGTCCGAGGAGATTAGATCCGCAAGGGCGAAAGTGGAACTGCCGCCAAGATCGTTCTCCAGGATGGTGGCATTGTCGATCTGGATGACCTGGTCGAGAAGCGTGACGGTGCTTGCTGCCAAGTCTACGTTGCCAACACCGAGTTGCCCTGCAATCTCAGATTTTTCACTGGCCGATGCTTCGATTTCAATCTCTTCGGCCAGGAGAATGGTGCCGTTCATGACCCCTTCAACCTCAATGATTCTGCCAGCAGTGAGATCGCTGGACGTGAGGCTGCCTGGCTCGAATTCTGTTCCCGGCAGGACCTCGACGATCTGACTGTTGAGACTGAAACGATTTGTCCCGCCGTCAAAGCCAACTGTGATCTGACCCTCGATTTCGACCTCTTCTCCATCATCTGCCACTGTGCCATCGCCACTGCCCAGAATCTCGATACTGGATGGTGTGAATTCAAGCGTTGTTGGGTTGGGCGGATTGTTGCCCGTTACCTCAACATAACTGCCGGCAGAGGGTAATGACAGAGTTGTCCCAAGGAGATTGATTGTCAGTCGTTCAATCATGAAGGAGGTGGTATCAACGGGCATTACAATGCCGGTAACCTTGTTTTGCCCCGATGTTTCAACCTCTATTCTAGTTGCGAGGATTCCTGTTTCACCATCAGTAAACCCGCTAACCTCAATCACATCTCCAATTACAAGGTCTTCAATAAGAGGTCTACTACCCCCAGTATTGTCTTCGTAGACGGTATCGGCATTAATATTTACGGTTTGCCCCATGGCACTTAGCTGATTTGGACAATCAATAGGATCGAAAGCACAATCGACAGGGCCCGTGAGCAGGCTGTCATACTCTACTGTGTCTGCGACACCAGTGCCTGCAGTTGGATCACTACTGCCCGTCACGCGGACCACCATCCCGACGGAAATATCACTCAATGTGGGATTGGCAACACCATCGACCGTGAAGGTTGCTGTGTCGGTGTTGTATTGAATACCATTGACATAGACCGAGCCAACCTGGGTGACACGTCCCATGGAAACGCCGGTACCACCGATGCCTCCTTCAGCCACGGCTGAACCGCCGGCGCCGCCGCAACTGGTGAGAACGGTGGCTGCCAAGGTTATTAGAAATACGGTGATGGCTCGTTTACATCCCTTTCGAAGTAGTAGATGCCGATACCGGCCTCTTTTCGCCCCGTGCCCGTGACTTCGGAATTGATATCTCGATCCTGCTGGGATAGCACTTTGTCCAGCTCCACCAGGAGGGCCTGAGATTTCTCGGCGCTGAGTCGGTGGAAATCGGGGATCCCTTCCTGTGCCAGGTTATTGTAGGCAACCTTACGCTGGAAATGTGGCGTCTGTGCTCCCTGTTGGAGATTGTAGTCGATGGTAGACAGCAAAAGCTGAACATCGGTTCCACAGAATGTGGAGCTTGCTGGTTTCACCGGTTCTCGGGACATAACCGTCAGTGATCAGGTTGATTTTGCCTTCTGCGTCCTTGGCAACGGTGCCGACACGCATCAGTTCATCGAGAATCGCCCGTGGCGGGATATCGCCACTGTGTTCGCGAACCAGATCGCTGAAGCTGTGCTTGCCCTGATCAAAATGCAGCGGGGCGGGAGCGCCTTTTTTATCGAGAAAGCGTTTGTCACGCATCCAACCGGAGATGACCCGGGCAGCCCGGTTGTATTGATGAGAGATGGCAGAGTCGTCGGGTGTCTCAATCTTCTGCAACCGGCTGATTTCCTTGCGGGTCAGACCGGTAATCACGGAAACACGCGAGACCGTCTGTTTACGTCCGGGTACACCAAAGTCCTTGGCGGCTACATCCATGAAAACCCATCGGCTTAAGTCGGCAAAGTCACCATAAGTCACACCGTTGCGTAACAGCAAGCGCACAAGCGGGCGGAGCAGCTTGAGAATAGAGGTGTTGAGTGTCTTTCTGATTTCATCCATGGATTTGACTCACATACCAAATTTACCAGACAGCCTCGATACTATGATCAAGCAGGTAGCATTGTCGTTGATAATTATTGGGGATAGATGATCCGTTTCCATTGTTGCTGGTAAAGGCCTCAGTTGAGTATTTATTTGTGCCAACGATTATGCCCTGCTGAGGTTGGAGTGAATTCCGATTGTCCGGTCCTGGTCCTATAGCGACATGTCATGGGTTAACTTCACTAATCACAGCCACATGCGCATATTTAAGATGCTATAGTGGGAATATTATCCCATTTCAATAAAGGTTCAACATTATTTCTATGAATTTTCTTCCTAAAGTGCTTGTTTTTTGGGAGGGATTCGACTTTCTGAGGCATCGTTGCCCAATTTTGTGCAGGTTGGGTTGGGTCCCCGTCATATTTATGTGTAGGCCCGAGGAATGTAGAGACGGAGAAATACTTGCCTATCCATGCAGAGACAGTGGCGATCGACGATGAGACGTCTGCCTGTGAACGGCTCAGAAGTCTTTACGCCTTTAAAATACGCTCGTGAAACCTGCGCACGGCATGTATCGGGGAGCTGAAGTATGTTAACTTTCGCTGGTTTTTAGCGCAGGAATCAGACCCATGTCCCTTGATCATTCCGATGTTGAGAAAATTGCCCATCTGGCACGAATGGCGCTGGATGAGTCACAGATCGATGCTTATGCGAAGGACCTCTCTAATATTTTGGGTCTGGTGGAGGCACTGGAAGTTGCAAATACTGACCATGTGGAGCCTATGGCGCATCCGCTGCATATGGCCCAGCGACTGAGACAGGACCAGGTGACGGAGAAGGATCATCGGGAAGAGAATCAGTCAATCTCACCCAGTGTTGAATCGGGCCTCTATCTGGTGCCCCAGGTGATTGAGTAACGGTCGTATGACTTGATATAGGCAGTAGGCACAAAATGCACAAAAAAACGATCGCAGAACTGGGCGCGGGTCTGAGGGCCGGTGAGTTCTCCAGTGTTGAGCTGACGCACCATTTTCTGCAGCGCATTGAGCGTCTGGAGGGTAACCTCAACAGCTTGGTGACAGTTACCCCTGAGTCAGCATTAATGGCGGCTGAAGCAGCAGATCAGCAGATAAAATCAGGTAATGCAGACCCTTTGATGGGTATCCCCATCCTACAGAAGGATATTTTCTGTACCCGTGGCGTGAAGACCAGTTGTGGTTCCCGCATGCTGGACAACTTCATCTCACCCTACGATGCCACGGTGACCGAGCGATTGATGCAGGCGGGTGCTGTCAGCCTCGGTAAGGCCAACATGGATGAATTCGCCATGGGATCCTCCAATGAAACCAGCTACTACGGGCCGGTGAAAAACCCTTGGGACACAGCGCGGGTGCCTGGAGGCTCTTCGGGCGGTTCCGCCGCAGCCGTGGCGGCAAGGTTGGCCGTGGCCGCCACCGGTACCGATACGGGAGGATCCATTCGTCAACCAGCGGCGCTTTGCGGTATCACCGGGCTGAAACCAACCTACGGTCGCGTTTCCCGCTTCGGCATGATCGCATTCGCCTCCAGCCTGGATCAGGCGGGTCCGATGACCCATAGTGCCGAAGATGCAGCACTGATGTTGCAGGCCATGGTGGGATTTGATCCTAAAGACTCCACCTCTGCCGATGAGCCGGTGCCCGACTACATCGCAAGCCTGGATGACTCTCTGCAGGGTCTCAGGATCGGTTTGCCAAAAGAGTATTTCGGGGAGGGGCTCGATCCTGCAGTATCAGATTCGGTTGAATCTGCCATTGAGGTCTACCGTCAACTGGGCGCTGAAGTGATGGAGATCAGCCTGCCCAATACCGGCCTGGCAGTGCCGACATACTATGTGGTTGCGCCTGCGGAGTGTTCGTCCAATCTCTCTCGTTTCGATGGTGTGCGTTTTGGTTGCCGTTGTGAGAATCCTCATGATCTGGAAGATCTCTACAAGCGTTCCCGTGGCGAGGGTTTCGGCCCTGAGGTGAAGCGGCGTATCATGATTGGCACCTATGCCCTCTCGGCCGGTTACTATGATGCCTACTATCTGAAGGCCCAGAAGACCCGACATTTGATCTCTGATGATTTCAGAAATGCCTTCGAAAAGGTTGATGTGATTATGGGTCCCACCACACCGACGACTGCTTTTGGTCTGGGTGAGAAGATGGATGATCCGGTCACCATGTACCTGAACGATATCTATACCATCGCCACCAACCTGGCAGGCCTGCCGGGTATATCGTTGCCGGTAGCACCGGTGAATGGGTTACCGGTCGGCCTGCAGATCATCGGCAACTATTTTGCAGAAGCCAAGCTGTTGAATGTGGCGCATCGCTTTCAGCGGGAAAGCGAATGGCATCGGCAGATGCCTATTGGCTTTGATTGAGCCAGGGAGATGATGAATTTTGAACTGATGCTCGACTCGTATACACGGCCTTTTTATTTAAAAAAACGTGAGCGAAGTGAACTTCATCAATTCAAAATTCATCATTCAAAATTCAAAATTAATTTCGAGTAGAGACATGCAGTGGGAAACCGTCATCGGGCTTGAGGTTCATGCTCAACTGGCCACCAAGTCTAAGATTTTTTCGGGCGCTTCCATCGCCTATGGTGCGGAGCCGAATACCCAGGCTTGTATTGTTGATCTGGGATTCCCGGGTGTATTGCCGGTATTGAATGAAGAAGCCGTCAATATGGCGCTGAAGTTTGGTCTGGCGGTAAATGCCGAGATTGGAGAGCGCTCCATCTTTGCCCGTAAGAACTACTTTTACCCCGATTTGCCCAAGGGTTATCAGATTAGCCAATTCGAGTTGCCCATCGTGGGAAAAGGCGCTTTGACCATTGATCTGGATGACGGTGTGCAGAAGGTGATTGGCATCACACGGGCGCATCTGGAGGAGGATGCGGGTAAGTCCCTGCACGAGGATTTCCACGGTATGACCGGTATCGACCTCAATCGTGCCGGCACACCACTGCTTGAGATTGTCTCGGAACCCGATATGCGCTCCATCAAAGAGGCTGCCGCCTACGCCCGTAAGATCCATCAATTGGTTGTCTACCTCGGGATCTGCGACGGTAACATGCAAGAGGGTTCTTTTCGCGTGGATGCCAATCTGTCAATTCGTCCTATGGGGCAGGAGGCACTGGGCACCCGTACCGAGCTGAAAAACATCAACTCTTTCCGCTTCCTCGAGCGGGCGCTCAATTATGAACTCGAGCGCCAGATCGACTTGGTGGAGAATGGTGGTCAGGTGGTGCAGGAGACCCGGCTTTATGATGCGGACCGGGATGAAACCCGCTCCATGCGCAGCAAGGAGGAGGCGAATGACTATCGTTACTTTCCCGATCCCGATCTACTGCCGGTGGAAATCGACCCAGAAAGACTGGATGCCGCCCGACAGGACATGCCCGAACTGCCGGACCAGAAGCGAGCGCGTTTTGAGTCTGACTATAATCTTTCGGCAGATGATGCCGGTAAGCTGACTCAGAGTCGTCCTCAGGCTGACTATTTCGAAGCTACCGTTGAAGCTGGCGCCGACCCAAAAATGGTGGCCAACTGGGTCATGGTTGAATTGGGCGGCGCACTCAATAAAGCCGGACTTGAGCTGAATAATTCACCGGTGTTGCCAACTCAGTTAGGGGGATTGTTGAAACGCATTGCCGACAACACCATCTCCGGTAAGATCGCAAAGCAGGTCTTCGAGGCCATATGGAACGGTGAGGGTGACGCCGACAGTGTGATTGAGGCCAGAGGCCTGAAACAGATCACGGACAGTGGTGCTATCGAGGCTATTATTGATGAAGTGATCGCCAACAATCCCAAGCAGGTGGAGCAGTTCCGCGCAGGCAAGGAAAAATTGTTGGGTTTTTTCGTTGGACAGGTGATGAAGGCAACCCAGGGTAAGGCCAGTCCAGGTGAAGTGAACAAAATACTTCTGGGAAAGCTCAAAGGATGAGTGCAAGCCTGTTGGATGTAACACCAGACATGACCAGGATAGACAGATGGAGGTTTAGCTTGAGGATGATAAGTTTGAGGAATTCACTGGCAGCACTCGCATTGATACTTCCTGTTGGGGTCCAGGCGGGCATCTGGCAGGATCTGACACCGCAGGGACAGGCGGCCAAGGCCATCAATCAGGCGCCGGTCTACTATCGCGCACTGAAGGCAGACCGACCTCAGCTTGAGCAGTTACTGGCGCAAGCGCCGGTCGAGTTTACCAGTAGTCAGGGTGCAACATTGGAACTCCCGCTGCCCCATGGTGGTGTGCAGCGTTTTGAGGTGGTGGATTCACCGATTATGTCGCCGGCACTGGCTGCTGAACATCCGGAGATCTCCACCTATTCCGTCAAAGGTATCGACAATCCCGCCACTACCGGCAGACTCGACCTGACCCCTGCAGGTTTTCACGCCATGCTGTCCACGCCGGGCGGAACGGTGTTTATCGATCCGGATAAGAGTGGTAACTATCGGAGTTTCTACAAGCAGGATTTTGTCGCCGCCAGAGAGGGCGCGACGGCCGATCATGCCTGTAGGTTGGGTGAACTGGGGTCAGGTGCGGCAGATTTCCACCAACCTTCCGTATCAACGGCGCTGCGTACTGTCAGTAGCAACCAACGGCGGGTTTATCGTTTGGCCGTTGCAGCAACGGGTGAATACACCCAACACTTTGGCGGTAACACATCTCTGGCCGCGTCTAATATTGTGACTGCAGTCAATCGGGTCAACCAGATCTACGGACGGGATTTGGCGGTGCAGCTGCAATTGACAGCAACGCTCATTTTTACCGATCCATTCAGTGATCCCTATTCCCATCCAGATGCTTTCACGATGCTGTCACAGAACCAAGACGCACTGGATTTCGAAGTGGGTGTAGACAGCTATGATCTCGGGCATCTATTTGGTCTTTCCGGTGGTGGTCTGGCCCAGCTCGGTGCGGCATGTACTAACCTCGATGCACATGGATACACCGGTTTTCCAACCCCTGACAGCGATGTTTTCTATATTGATCTGCTGGCGCATGAGATGGGTCATCAACTGGATGCAACCCACTCTTTCAATGGCAGCACAGATGCGTGCGGCGGTCTCAATCGCTCGCCGATCACTGCGGTGGAGCCAGGCAGTGGTTCTAGCATCATGGCCTATGCTGGCATCTGTGGTGCTGAAAACATCCAGGCGAACTCGGATGCGGTTTTCCATTCCACCAGTATTCAACAGATCAACAATTTTGTTTTTTCCGGGGTAGGCCGAACTTGTGGCACGCTAGTCTCCACTGGCAACACTATACCGACGCTGATCGATGCAGGACCTGCAGTCACTATCCCTCAGGGAACACCCTTTGTGCTGACCGGTCAGGCGTCTGGTGATCCGGATGGAGACACGCTCTCCTATCAATGGGATCAGATTGATGTAGGCCCAACAGCTACAACAGTGACAACTTTAGGTACGGATCTAGGTGACAATCCATTGTTTCGTAGCTTTCTACCGAAGAGTACGCCCGCGCGCTACTTCCCTCGGCTCAGTAGTCTACTGACGGGAAGTGTTGATAAGGCCGAGACACTACCAGCGACATCGCGGAATCTTAACTTCAGGCTGACTGTGAGGGATGGTAACTCCGGCCTTGGCGATGATGACAGGGTGGTCAGCGTCGCCTCTGCGACGGGGCCTTTCCAGATCGATAGTGTCACTCAGGGTGCCGGGACATTGGTCATCGACTGGGACCCGGCTGATACGGCGTCCTTCTGCAACACATTGAATATCAGCTTGATGGCCTTTGCAAATGACGGCTCGACTTACTGTGATGCGGAAGACAATCCCGACCTTGATTTAGGAACACTGGTAAACGCATCCGGTAGTGATGTCATCGGTCTACCCACTACACTCTCTGTCACACGTGCCAGAGTGATGCTGTCCTGTGCTACCAGTGTATTCTTCGCCTTTTCTGATACGGACCTCACTGTCTCTACACCAAACGCTCCAGTGGCGAGTGACTGCAAAACCATCGATGGTGAGGTTGTTGCGCACGGCGGAGTAACGACGCCTCCCGTATCGGGTGGTGGTGTGAATCTACCGAGCGGAGGCGGTGGTGCTCTGCTTTGGTTGACCCCGTGGCTTTCAATGGGTGGCCTGTTGAAGCATCTTTCAGAGAGGAGTAGCCGGGTTAATCGTAACGCGAGAACCTGATCACTGTCGTCACAGACAGTGATCGATCACCAGTCGGTTGTAGTTCTCTGCATAAGCCTCAGCCGCCTGCAGCAGTTTTAAATGGGTTTCGCCCATCACCATGTCAGTGGAGCCCGGCAGGTAACGGACACCGCAGACACTCTTGGCCTTTGACATCAATTCAGGTGCAATCCCCGGGATATTCGATCCGCGTGTGGCCATGGCCAGGAGTCTTTTGTCGCCACGATCGAGGTTTTGCCTGGCATCGGTTTCAGCATTGGCCTGTTTTAACCACAGCAGGGATTCAACGGCATTCTTCTCCTTTGGCGTGACTTGACTCATGTCTATCTGTTCCCCTGTCTGACAGGCGGTAAGCAGTAACAGTGGAAAGAGTAATGGAAGGATTTTCTTCACCCGGTGACCTCTTGGCGGATAAGCCGCAAATAACTGCGTTCGATACCCCATAATAAGATGCCGCCGATCCCCCCGTAAAGGTGCGCGTCGACAATTACCCGTCCGTCCACCCAGGACTCACTGCCGGGCAGAGGTCCTGTTAGTTGTTCCCAGGCGAGTTTGCCTGCAATAAGCAGCAGTCCAAGGACAGACCAACGGGGTTGGCGCCACACCTGCCGCAGTAGCATATAGACCAATACGCCATGTAGAACACCGGAAAGGCCACGATACCAAGCAACTTCCGAGCTCCATAACAGCAGTCCGGATGAGGTGCCCAGTGCGAGTGCGGGGAGCCAATAACACCATGACTTCATGCGCATCTCAGCGCTCAGGAAGAGATGTGATATCAACCACAGGCCGGCCAGATTCATCACTGTATGTTCCCAGCCCAGATGTACGAAATGTCCCGTCACAAGGCGCCACCATTCGCCGGTCTGTATGGCTGATAGCTCATACTGTAAGAGATCCTGAAACCTTTCGGGTAAAAGACCCAGAATAATGCAGACGGCGGTGATAGCCAGAGGGCAGTGATAGGAATTAGACAGCAAGCCTTTCATATGGCCCTGTAGTGCGGTGGTTTGCCTTGGCTCATTTGACTTGATCCTGGCTGCAGACCGGGCAGGCTGGGTCTGGCCTCAATCCTATGGTCCGCCACTCCATCTGCAGGGCATCAAACAGTAGCAGTTTTCCTATCAGCGGTGTGCCTGCCCGCGTCAGAACTTTGATGGCCTCGATCGCCTGAATGCTGCCGACCACACCTACCAATGGCGCCAGAACGCCATTGGCAGAGCAAGTCTCATCGATCTGGCCTTCGCTGGGATAGAGACAGTGGTAACAAGGATCCCCCGGCTGCCCTGTGAAAACACTGACTTGTCCCTCCATGCGGATGGCGGCACCGGAAATCAATGGAGTTCGGTTTTTATGGCAGGCGAGATTGATTGCGAAACGGGTAGTGAAGTTGTCGGTGCCGTCGATCACCACATCAGCCAGTTCGACTTGTTCGGTCAGCGCATCTCCTTCCAGGGGATGATCTACGGTCAGGATGTCGGTCTCGGGGTTAAGTGCCAGCAGGGTATCTTTTGCTGATTCCACCTTGGGTCGACCGATGCCTTCGGTCGTATGAACGATTTGCCGCTGTAGATTGGTCAGATCGACCTTATCGAAGTCGACCAGTACCAGGGTGCCAATACCCGCTGCTGCCAGATACATAGAGACGGGTGAACCGAGTCCGCCCAGGCCGATGATTAAGGCACGGGAAGACGCGAGTCTCTCCTGTCCCTCGATACCGATGGATGGCAACATGATCTGGCGGCTGTAGCGCAGCAGTTGTTCGTCGTTCATATGCTATTAATCCGGCAACCAAATAGATTGTGTTCAGCCGAAGCTTATCTATCTATGGTAAGACATCAAAAAAGCCACTGTAGCACTCCTGCAGGCAGTTTTGACAACGCGAGATGGTATGGGATCAGAGATATTTTCGCCAATGTTCCGGTCGGTGATCACGCAGTCCGTGGTCGAGGCGTTGGTAACGGTCGGCAAAGATCTGACGGGTGCATTTGCTGTCTGTCTGGGTGCAGCCGAGGTTGGCGCGTTCTGTGTCTTCGGTGTAGTAGTAGAGTGCCCGCATGAGGCGGTACAGTAACCGATTGTCGAGATGCAGACCCATAGCCGTCAGCCCATGTTCGATCTGCTCCAGGCTGAGCTGCATAAGCTGGTAAGTGATGCGTAAATGCGTTGCCGAGACGATTGTTACGCTGACGATGCCTTCAATGTCAGCGAGTAGATGGCTTGCAGTCTCAGCCTGATTGGGGTCCGGGTGGAGTTCGACAAAGTGAATGTCCCGGTGTTTCACCAAATCGTGTGGGGTTTCGCCCATAGCATTCAATCCTAGTGAAAGCAGGGAAATAATCAAGCGGTTCGGTCATTCAGGAGATTGGCTTCTGTCCTTCTGTGACGCGAGGTTGTGCGGCCAGATCTTTGTGGGTCTCGATATTTATGAAGCCCTGCAGATCAAGGAGTTGCCTGACCGCTTCCGCTTGTTGGTATCCATGTTCCAGTAGCAGCCAGCCTCCGGGGATCAGGTGGTTTGTTGCCTGTTGAATGATCTGCCGGATGTCCATCAGGCCATCGCTGCCAGATGACAGGGCGGAAACCGGTTCTCTGGGTAGGTCTCCCTGCATGAGATGGAGGTCATCTTCTTCGATATAGGGGGGATTGCTGGCGATAAGGTCATACAGGGTGCTTGCCGGCAAGGCTTGGTACCAGTTACCAGCGTAGAAGTCTATGTTGCTCAGATTCAATTGGTCCGCATTATTTTGTGCGACCCGCAGGGCGTTCTCCGAATAGTCACAGGCATGGATTCTCGCATCCGGCCTTTCACTGCCCAGAGCGACAGCAATTGCGCCGCTGCCAGTGCCGAGGTCTGCAATCATCGGTTGCTCAACGGTCTCCAGATGCAGGAGCGACATCTCCACTAATAGTTCTGTCTCTGGCCTGGGGATCAGTGTGTCTAGTGTAACGTTGAGCGTCAGTGACCAAAATTCCCGCAGGCCGGTGATATGGGCAATGGGCTCACCGCTGAGACGCCTTGTTATGAGTGCTTCATATTCGGCAAGTTCTGCTGGGGATAGCTCGTTGTCTGGCCAGGCGTAGAGATGGCTGCGGGGTTTGTCCAGCAGGTGACAGAGCAGCAGGGCGGCTTCCAGGTCTGCGGCAGCGTGCTCAAGTGAAGCAAGTTTCTCTGAGGCTGCCTGTTGTGCCAGACGCAGGGTGATGGGGTTTGGTGACATAGATTTTCAACAATGGCCTATTAAGGTGCCGGGTTAATAAGATCTCTATGTCTCCTCACGATGAGGTGAGGGAGTGATCCGGTCTATTCGTTCTCGCCCATGGCGGCCAATTGCTCTACCTGGTGCTCTCGCAACAAGGGTTCGATAACCTGATCCAATACGCCGGTCATCACCTCATCGAGCTTGTACAGGGTCAGATTGATGCGGTGATCGGTGATACGGTTCTGCGGGTAATTGTAGGTCCGAATCCGCTCTGAACGGTCGCCGCTACCCACCTGGAGCTTACGTGAACTGGCTTGGGCGGTAGTGATCTCATCCTGTGCCTGAGAGAATAACTTGGCCTGAAGGAGTGACATGGCCCTGGCTTTGTTCTTATGCTGGGAACGCTCATCCTGACACTCCACCACGATCCCGCTGGGCAGATGGGTGATGCGAACTGCGGAATCGGTCTTGTTGACATGCTGTCCGCCGGCGCCGGATGCGCGATAAGTATCGATGCGCAGATCGCCGCTGTTGATGTCCACGTCGTCTACCGTTTCCGCCTCCGGCAGAATAGCCACGGTGCAGGCGGAGGTGTGAATACGGCCTTGTGATTCGGTCTCCGGGACACGCTGAACCCGATGAGTGCCTGACTCGAATTTCAGTCGGGAGTAGACTGCATTGCCTGTGATGCGGCAGACCACCTCTTTGTAGCCTCCGTGTTCACCTTGACTCTCGCTGATGGTCTCCGTCTGCCAGTGATGAGGTTCGGCATAGCGAAGGTACATACGATAGAGGTCGCTGGCGAAAAGCGCTGCCTCCGCGCCACCGGTACCCGCACGAATCTCCAGGAAGATATTGCGCTGGTCATTGGGATCAGGCGGAATCAGTAGTAGCTGTAGTTCCGGTTCCAGGGTGTCACGTGTTTGCTCGGCCGCAGTCAACTCCTCTTTGGCGAGGGGAGTCATTTCGGGGTCCCCCATCATTTCCTGTGCGGCCTCGATATCGGATTCGGTATCCATATATCGCCGGAAAGTCTCTACTACGGGCTCCAGTTGAGCATACTCCTGTCCCAGAGAACGGAACTGGCGTTGGTCGCTCTGGATCTCCGGATCGGAGAGGAGGGCGGTAATCTCTTCGAAGCGTTCGGCGATCTGATCCAGCTTGCCGCGCAGTGATGGCTTCATGAATTGTTATCGATTTTTTTAAGCTGAAACAAAGTATTGGCAGCTTCTAGTAACTCAATCTGGCCATTGAATCCAGCCTGACGAAGCTGGGCGCTGGGAGTATGCAGCAGCTTGTTGGTCAACGTGTGGCCCATGAACTGCAGGACCTCTTCCGGTGATTTGCCCTTGTTCAGTTGCTGCATCGCCTTTTGAATGACTTCATCACGGAGGCTTTCTGCATAGGAGCGGTAGTCCTGTATCAGTTCTACCGCGTCCAGTGAGCGCAGCCAACCCAGATATTCATCCACATAGTGCTCGATGATCTCTTCAGCCTGCTCTGCCGCCTCTTCTCGTGAGCGCATGTTCTCCTGTATGACCTCATCCAGATCGTCGACGGTGTAGAGATAGATGTCGCTCAGATCGGAGACCTCAGGTTCAATATCCCGGGGAACGGCAATGTCGACCATGAAAATCGGACGATGTTTACGCTCTTTCAGCGCGCTCTCCACGGTGCCTTTGCCGAGTACGGGTAGCGGGCTTGCGGTAGAGGAGATGACGATATCAGCCTCGGCCAGATGGCTGCTGAGTTCCGTCAGCGCAATGGCAAAACCGTCGAATTGGGCGGCGAGGTTGTGGGCCTTCTCCACTGTACGATTGGCGACGATAATACGGCCAATGCCATTTTGACTGAGGTGACGGGCTGCCAGCTCAATGGTTTCACCAGCACCTATCAGGAGGGCCGTCTGTTCGGACAGTTCGCTGAAAATCTGTTTGGCCAGGCTGACAGCGGCAAAAGCCACCGATACCGGGCTGTTGCCGATAGCGGTATCGGTACGAATCTGCTTGGCGGCGGAGAACGCGTGCTGGAAAAGCTTGCTCAGGAGCTTGCCGGTGGCGCCGGTATCGGTCGCTGTCTGGAAGGCGGCCTTAACCTGCCCCAGGATCTGCGGTTCACCAAGCACCAGGGAGTCCAGACCACAGGAGACACGCAGCAGGTGCTTGATCGCATCATCCCCAAAGTGGCTGTAGAGATAGGGATTTACCCGATCGCTATCAATACCATGAAACTCACTCAACCAGTCCGCGAGGGGCTCGTGATCTTCCTGGCCCAGGCAGCAATAGGCTTCTGTACGATTACAGGTGGAGAGGATTACGGCCTCTTTGACGGCGGGATGCTCTTTCAGGCTGCGTAGCGCTCCGGCAATAATATCCGGCCCAAAGGTCAACCGCTCCCGAATCTCGACGGGGGCAGTTTTGTGATTGAGTCCGAGGGCAAGTATTGACATGAATTCCAGGTTTGATCAGATGCCAGGGGGGAAATTTTGTTATATCAATGGGTTGAATTCAAATTTATTCCTGTTATGCGCATATTGTTAGGGCTGATGAATGTGTTTTTTCGCGGGGCATCTTAAGTAAACGTTAAGGGATGGCTTCTAGTATGGTTTTCGCAAGCTTTTGATAAAAACAAAAAATATTTTTTCAAATTAAGGTTAACCTCGATTGCTAAACTGTCTAACAGTCTGCTATTAATGTAGGGGCTTTCCTAAGTGTCTCATTAGAAAAGCTTAATTCAATAATATACGGGCGGCCGGTAGCAGCCAGGGACCGTCCCACTGAGGAGGATCGAAAATGCAGGTGCATAAGTTTGTGTCCGCAGCTGCGGCAGTTGGTTTTATGTTTTCAGGCCTCGCCGTTGCCGGCGTGTCTAAGGACCTTCCACTACCTACCGGCACCCCTAATGCTGACGAGATTGCTGATCAGGTCTATTTCGTCAATCATTTCTACGGCGTAAAAAAATACGGCATCACCAACAACAACAGGGACCCGAAAAAGAGCCGCAAGGCCAAGCCTGGCAAGATCACAGTACTGGTCAACAAGTCGGCGGGCAGCAGATCGACCACCATTACGCTTGAACGTTATCTCAATAACGAATACAGCGACGGTTCCACCAGCTCTCAGGATATCGCCATATTCCGTTCCGGTAAGTTGAAGGGTACCGGCATGCTGATCACGGATTACCTGGATGACAACAAGAGCCAATCTTACTCCATCTGGCTGCCGGCCCTGCGTAAGATCCGCCGTTTTGCCGAGCCTGCCCATGATGATGCCTGGGGTGGTACGGATTTCACCTTCGGTGATGTAACCCTGCGTAAACCGATGCATGAGACGCATGAGCTGCTTGGTACTGAAACTTTCAATGATTGCCTCGGCGCCATCGAGAAAAGTGCAGCCAAGAATAAATATCTGCCCAACCCGCCTGACGCGGCTTGTGATCACAAAGGCAAAGAGGTTTATAAGCTGAAGAGCACCACCAAGAAAGAGAACTGGTGGTATGATCACCGTGTTAGCTATGTCGATACCAAGACCTTCGCCGACTACCGTACGGAGTATTTCAAGGGCGGGGAGAAGGTTAAGGTAATTGACCGCAACTGGGTGAGTCTCGAACAGGACGACCCGCGTGCCCTCTCATGGGGTTACTGGTACGGTAAGACTTTCTCCAGCGGTCACGAGACCTGGGCGGTCATTCCACAGGATGTGGTACAGATAAACCAGGATTGGGAATCCGACTTCTGGTCAGAGAAGACCCTGAGAAAAATCAAACGTTAAAGATAAATGGGGATGCCTAATACAGGCATCCCCAAAAATTTTTTGGCTACCACGCTATGGCAGTCCACACCGCTTCGAATCCGGCATAAAAAATAATTGAGATCCGGTTGTTCGTCGAATCTGGGAGGAATCATTGATGTTCAAACGCAGCAAAATATATCAGTCGATACTACTTGCCTTGGTGATACCCGGGGCGGCGGTCGCTGAGGTTGAGGTTACCGGGCATCTGAAAAATGAGACTTCGGTTTTCACCCGAGATGGTCAGGTAACGGGTGAAGCCAAGACGATGATCGATGAAAGGGGGCATGATAGGGGCGATCTGCTGAAATTCGAAAACTCAGCGCGGGTCTTCATTAATGGTGATCTTGGTGAAGAGAGCACTTGGCATGCGGATCTGAATTTTATTTATGATTCGGAAGGCGCCAATGATGACTATAAGGGACACAAGCTCTATACCCAGCATGACTACCTGAGAGAACTCTATCTCGATACCAATGCATGGGGATGGGATTTTCGTCTGGGTAAACAGCAGGTTGTTTGGGGTACAGCGGATGGCATTAAACTGCTGGATATTATCAATCCCACTGACTTCCGTGAGCTGAATCAGAATGCCATGGAAGATTCCCGTATCCCGATCTGGATGATTAATGCTGAGCGGAATATCGGTGATAACAGCAATGTTCAACTGATCGTCTCCCAGGTTGAAGAGAACAAAATTCCAGGGTTGAATCCGAATGGAGATGCGGGTCATCCGTTTCTAATGAAGGGTGTGGAAGCGATCTCAGGCCGGGTTAATGGTTTTTTTAACGTGGCACCAGCCTTGAGTAATGTGGCAGCCACCTTCAATGGTGCCGCAATGGGAGGCGCTTTTACCGGTGGTACTGCTCTCCCATTAGGATTGAATCTATTTGGGGGGCTCACTGTTGATGGTTTTGCTAGTGGTTCCTGGGATGCTTCTACTCCTGGATTGCTTAATCCAGGCACGGGTGCACCTGACGTCACAAACTTTACTAGTTTCCCCGGCTTTTACCTGTTGAATCAGTTTTCACAGTATGGGTTTACCGGCCAACCGGGCTTCCCCGTAGGAGTGATCGATCCCAATGGCAATGTTGGTGTCACGAACCTGATGCCGGTTACAGGGATAACACCACTGGATCCGACAAGCCCCGATACGAGTTGGGTGACTCCGGTCGATTGGGATCCGACCGGTGCCTCATCAGCATTTGAATTGATGCCGCTGGCTACTTTTGCGACATTTAATACATTTACAGGTTTTTCAGCCACTGCACCCACTGGTTTATCTGGTATGAAAACCGAATGGGTTAGAGACTACCTTGACGACAGTGATGTCAATGCAGGTTTCCGGTTTAAAAATACTTTGGATAATGGGCTAAATTGGTCATTCAACTATTTTCACCACTATAGCGCGAACCCTGATATTGCAATCAGCTATCATAATAGCGCGGGCCAAAAGTTAACGACCCAATTGGCACCAACTCTCTTTATCGATAGCAATGGCACACCCGGTCCGCAACAGGACGATATCTTTGTGCCTGATGTTTCTCAGAGCCTGACCAGGGATCAGGCTCGAGCAAATTGGGATATGGGCATTGCTACGAATGTTCTCTTGCATGATGATGTCGGGAATTATTATGGTGCACTTGATCCCAGTGCCGTTATGACCGGTTTGGCTGACAGCAATCCCTTCAACGAAGCTCCGGTGCCGGGTTTGGGTGCTCCTACCCAACGTTTTACTGAATCGTTACATCGGGTGAACAGTATCGGCGCCTCATTGGACTATGGCACCTCTCTCGGTGATATTCCTTTAGTGCTGAGAGGTGAATTTCTTTACGACGAAGGTGACAAGCAGCCCGTCGTGGATAGATTCCTGTTAGGCATTGGTGATCTTGAGAATGCATTGAAGATGGAGGATGCCGACTACTTCAAGTATGTGCTGGGTGCCGACATTACTGTTGCGACCAACTTGCTTATCAGCGGCCAGTTCATCCAGTTTATGAACCTGGATTATATTGATCAGCAGAGTGCCTGTACGACTCAGGTGACCAGCCCCATTACTGGTGGTCTTGTTACAGATTGTTCACGTTATACAGCCGACTTCCCGACCCTGAGTCTCTCCAATCAGTTGATGCAGGGCTACGAGAACAAAGAGTTCTACTCCCTCTTCTTCTCCAAGCCATTCGGTGCTTCCCAGGAGCATCGCTGGAACAACATCACCATCTACGAAGAGGGTGGCGGCAAGTGGAACCGTTTCGATGTGGAGTACAGCTTCACCGATACCCTCATCGGTTCTGCGGAGTGGAATCACTATTGGGGTGATATGGACACCACATTCGGACAGTTTGCCGACTCTTCCAATCTGCAGGTGGGCATCAAGTGGCTCATCGAGTGATGACGTAGCATAAGATCTTTTTTACAGAAGGAGACGGTAGGGGCCAGGCGTTTGTCTGGCCCCTGCCAAAACTGTCGACGATAATAATAGGGTTTAGAGCATGAGCGCTTCCGCATCCAACCAATCCCACAACAATCAATGGGCTGAGCGTTACGCAGACTTTGTGATCAAGTTTCGCTGGCCGTTGATGTTGATTCTGCTGGTGGTCACCATTGTGGCTGCGTTACAGGTCAAGAATCTGGACATGCGTAACGATCCGGATACGCTGCTGCCACCCACCAACCGCTATGTGGCCACCAACCTCTATGCCGAGCACAATTTCGGTATGGGTAACTTGATGGTCTTCGCCCTGCGTATCAATGAGGGCGATGTTTATAAGAACTGGTTCGTCAACAAGGTGCAGGAGATCCATAATCGCCTGGTTGCCTTGCCTACTGCACGTGAATCCAACTTTATCGATATCGCGGCGAAGAAAATCAAGTTCATGGGCGCCGACGATAACGGCCTGGTTTTCAAACGACTGATACCAACCGAGGGTATCAGTGAAGACGCCGACAAAGCGGCAGATCAACTGGCTTTTCTGAAAGAGGGTGTCGAGAACAACCCAGTGATTGGGCCCATGCTGGTCGGCTTTGAAGATCCGCAGGGCAATAAGTGTGAGCTCACAGAAAAGGATGAAAAGAACTGTACCGCAAAATCGCTCTACATCATCGGTGATTACACTGATGAGGTGAAGGAGATTTACCTGCCCTGGGTGCGTGAAATACGCACCATGATGGATGAGTACGGGCAAGATGATCGCTTCGAAGTGTTGGTAGCCGGAGAACCCTACTTCCTGGCCTGGATGCTGGCTGATCTGGTCAATAAATGGTGGCTCTTTGTTATCTCGTTTGCCATCGTCATCGCCGCACTCTGGTTTGAATTCCGTAACTGGCGTGGTTCACTGTTTCCGATTCTCGGCGTCAGCGCAACGATCATTCTGACCTTGGGCTTGATGGGCTTTTCCGCCTTCAAGCTGACGACCATGATGGTCCTGACGCCCATGTTGTTGTTGGCAATCGGTATCGGTCACTCGGTCCAGGTCACCCGGCGTTTTATGCAGGAGCAGGCCGCTTCAGGTGACTGTGAGTCTGCGGCGAAGGTGGCTATCTCGCATACCATCGTGCCAGCGACACTCTCCATCATCACCGATATGGTGGGTTTTGCGACTTTAGCAACGGTAGATATCTCTTTCTATAAGGCCTATGCATACTTCGGCATGTTCGGCATGCTGACACTGCTCTTCACTACCACGACATTGATTCCCTTGCTGATGATGACCTTCCCCTGCAATAAAGCTGAGATGGGTGAGGGACAAGAGAATGCCTGGGAGTCTAAAGTGGGGGGGGTCATATCCGGAATGCTCAGGGGCCCCGGAAAATTCATACCCATCGCAATCGTGTTGGCGATTATCGCCTGGTCAACCTACTACACAGAGATCGGTCGCGGTGTGTCGAGCCTGATGGCAGGAGAGGCCGGCCGGGATGACCCGGAGGTGGCTCGGATACAGGATGAGTTTGATATCATGCCGGGTGCCGAAAAAGGCATTAACTACTCTCGGGCTGCGTTTAAAGAGAAGTCGATTACTATCCAGCACATCGAGCGTCTCAATCAGATTATGCCGGGTGTTATTTCAGTGTCCATACCCATCCGCGGCAAGGAACCGGTACCTGAGCTCTGTGTGGAAACCTACTTTCCCGAGGATATCTACGACATAGAAGATCCTGACGAAAAGGCGCTTCAATGCCAAAAAGCCAAGAAAGAGTTGGGTTGCTGGGACCCCGATCCCTGCGGTGCCCAGGGTATCTTTAATCAAGCTGAGGTGCTGGCCGATATCGAAGCATTGGAAGAGTGGATGCGTGCCCACCCGTTTGTCGGCTTTACCGGATCGTATGCCCAGTATATCCGTTTGGTGAACATGCTTTTGACGGCGGAGCCGGGTGAACAACCGGATATCAAGGACCTCTATATCCCTACTTCTAAAAAGCTGCGTTCCCTCGACGCTGAGGATGACCGGAGCGGTGACGATATCGTCCAGCTCTACAACGGCCTGCTGGAGACGATGACGGAAGAGGGTGACATGGATTCCTTCGTGATGAAGAACTGGAACGAGGGTGTGGTGATGGGATTCATCAATACCATGGATCCGATTGAGACTCATCAAGTCACTATGGATATCCAACAGTATATTGAGGATCACAAGAACGATCCCGGTTTCCGACAGGTCAACTTTGGTTTGCGCTCGGGGCCGGAGACCAATCTGGCCGGTGATACCGATGCACTCTCTATGGAAGGTCCCGGCTATGTCAGACCTGCGATGGGTGGTTTTCTCGGCGCAACCGAGGCGACTCGCGAGGTGGCAGTGGATAACTGGCTGACAGGACCCTTACTGACAGCCGCAGCCGTGTTCGTCATCGCTACATTGATCTTCCGCTCATTTGCTGTTTCCTCCATTCTGATGGTGCTGCTGTTTATCACCCTGTATGCACAGTATGGGTTGGGCGGCTATATGACCGTGGTTAAAAATTGGTCCGGTACTTTGGCGTTCCATCTGCAAGTAGCCCTGAGTATCGCTATGGGCTTGGGTATCGACTACGGCATCTACATGATGTCGCGTTTGAGAGAAGAGATGCAGAATACCCAGGGAGATTGGCAGGCTTCGTTGACCAATACCCTGAATACCACAGGATCGGCTGTCATTATCTCGGTGATTGTGCTGCTCGGTTGTTTTGTGCCGTTACTGAATACCGACCTCGCCAATACTTGGGGATTGGGTATCTACATCAGTCAGGCGCTATTGATCGATGTGGTGACCGCGTTGACCATTCTTCCCATGCTGGTCGCCCGGCTGAAACCCAAGTTTGTTTTTGGGGAATACTAGGGTTGACAGCTAGCCCCACGAAATGAATCAAGCCGGCCGTTGGCCGGCTTTTTTCTGTCACATGAAATCTGCAAACGATTTGATCAGGAACGCCTGCGGTTTTTCTTTGATGGTTTGCGGATTCGGCGCCAGCGGATTAACCGTTTGATCTTGAATTGCACCCGCTCTCCAAATGGCATGTTCTGTACAGGACAGTCGCTGTAGATGGAGGTGGGTGTTTTCGGGATAGTGCTCCACTCATCGACAATCTGGCCGTCGGCCAGTTTGATTAGTCGGCTTGCGGCTTCTTTTACATCTGGATCATGAGATGAGATAAGAAATGTCGTCCCCGGGCGTTGATTGAGATCCTGCATCAGATGGATCAGGTTGCGACCCGTCTGGGTATCTAGATTGGCAGTGGGCTCGTCTGCCAGAATGATTTTTGGATCGGAGGCAAGTGCACGGGCAATGGCAACCCGCTGTTGCTGTCCGCCGGAGAGCTGGTCCGGTCTGCGGTAGCCCAGGTGTTCGATTTCGACCTCTCGCAACCAATGATTGGCAATCTCCAGACTCTCTTCCTTGCTCTTGCCCTGTAATTGGCAGACATAGGCAATATTTTCCCGGGCGTTGAAAACCCGAATCAGGTTGTAAGCCTGGAACACAAAACCGATGTTGTGCAACCGAAAACGGGTGCGTTGGTCCTGTGTCATTTCAAGAATGTTTTGGCCGAATACTTCGACGCTGCCGCTGTCAGCCGACTCCAGAGCGCCGATAATATTGAGTAGTGTGCTTTTTCCAGAACCGGAGCGACCTGCGAGAACCGCGAACTCTCCCTGTTTGATATCGAGATTGATGCCGTGCAGTGCCGGGTGTGGCATGGTGCCTACCCAGTAGCATTTATGCAGGTCATGTGTCTTGATAATGCTGGTCATGGATGATCTTTCCGGCCCGTCTATTGGATGCGCAACGCTTGGCTGAGTGAGAGACGGGTGGCTTTCCAGGCAGGATAGACACCGGCCAGTACGGCCGCTACCAATGTTGTGCCAAGTATACGGATCGCCGAATCGGTCGTCAGGTCCGGATAGATCACTGGGTTCATATAGAAAAATTGAAAGGCATTTGCATATCCTGAGAGGTCGATGCCGGATCCTGAAAGCGAGTAGACCAGCAGACTGCCCGCCAAATAGCCGAGGCTGGCGCCGATAAAGATCAAGAGTACGGCCTCTAAGAGTAGCATGGAAAATATCTGAAATCGGGTCGTACCGATTGCCGCGATGACACCAAGCTCCTTATGTCTTTCATGAAGTGAGATCAGCATGGTATTGAGTATCTCCACCAGTACCAGAATGACCACCACAAGGATAATCACCAGGCCGTAGGCATCACTGAACTCCAGCCACTGCCGTACCATTGGGTCGAGTTCCTGCCAGGGCATGATTTCATACGTCTGGTCTGAAAGTTGTTGAGCAAAAAGGTGGACGACCAAGTCTGTGTTTTCATGTTGATCAGCGCGTACAACGATATCGGTGATGGATTGGCCCATCTTAAGCCAGACTTGGGCCGTGTTGAGCGGGATCAGGGCGAGCGTACGGTCTATCTGAGGTGCACCGGTTTCGAGAATCCCACGCAGATAGAAAACTTCGGAGACCATCTCACCTGCAGGGCGCTGCGCCATCAAGATCACACGGTCTCCCAGGCTGGCGCCGATGGTATCGGCCACTGTCGCACCGAGTAGCAGATCCTGTGACATGCCGGGCCTGAGCCAGGTTCCCTTGGTGACATGCTCATGGATCGACGTGACCCAGGTCTCCTGTTCCGAATCGGTGGCCATGATTTGAATACCGGCGCTGCCACCGCCCACAGAGGCCAGTCCCGAGGTGCGAATGCGCTGGGTCCAGCCGAGGATCTCCGGATAACTCTGCATCAGCCGGGTCACCTCTTCGGGATTGGTAATTCTGTCACGCAGGTTCTGTGAGGCTTCGAAGCCTTTGGCATGTATCTGTGCATGTCCCGTATAGCTGAGGATGAAGTTGGTTTTCATCTGACTCAGCCAACCATCATTGAGCGCACTCAGGAGAGTCAACACCGCAATGCCGAAGATCATAGTCAATAGTGTGATGGTGGTGCGGCGTTGGTTGCGCATCAGGTTGCGCATCAGGTTGCGCACAGCAAGCATCAGATAGGTCACTAATCCCAGTCGAGCGCTGTCAGCCATTACGAATGGCCTCCGCCGGTTGCAGAAGACTGGCACGCCAGGCTGGGTAAAGACCGGCTACCACTGAAGCGATCAAGATGGCGCTGACAGTGATGTCCAAGCGGTCAAGCTCTAGCTGTGGGTAGATCAGCGGGTCCACATAGAAGCGGGAAGTTGAGCCGAGCAGAATAGAGAGGTCGATGCCGGTAACTCCGGTGAGGAGGACCGTGATCAAACCCAGGATCAAGCCGGCGATGGTGCCGAGGATACCGATGAAGAGCGCCTCGGTGATCAGCAGTGCAGCCACTTCCTGCCGGGTTGTACCGATGGCCATGAAAACACCGAACTCCCGTGTTCTTTCGAGCATGGAGAGCAGCAGTGTGTTGAGCTCTCCTGCCACCACGATAAACAGCACCACACCGATGAAGAGGTAAAGGAAGCCGTTATGCAGCGTGACCCACTCTTTCATGACCGGGAACATGACATGCCAGGGCATGATTTCCAAGGACTCATCCAGTAACTGGGCTTTCAGCGCTGACACTGATTTATCAATGCTCTTCTGTGGAATGTTGATGGCAAAGGTGGTGACCTGGCCCGGCATGTCGACCATCTCCTGCAGTGTCTCCAGACTGGTTAATGCCATACCGCGATCGAGTCCCATCTCGCCACTGGTAATGATGCCGATGAGGGTGAAGGACTCTGCCACCATTACGCCATAACGGTCGTAGCCGACAATGATGACTTGGTCACCCAGTTTGACCCTGAGATTATTGGCGGTGGTGGCGCCAAGGATCAGTGAGTAGCTGTCTTCAGGTTGAAGAAAGCGGCCGATGCCGATACGTTTTTCCAAATCTGTGACCCGGGGTTCTGTGATAGGGTCCATGCCGATCAACATCACCCCTTCGGTGGTTTCATCTGATGCTGCGAGGCCGAAAGATTCCAGGCGTCTGCTAAAATCGGTTAAGCCGTTTTTCTCCAATACCTCCGTCACTTTTTGTGGATTTCTAATATATCCCGAAAGCTCGGGCTGCTGGAAAAACCCCTCGCGATGGATCTGCACTGAACCGATAATGGCTCTCTGAAAATTACCCAGCATGTTCTGGTGCAGTCCCTCGTTGAAACTCCAGAGAAAGATCAATGAGGCAAGGCCCACGGCAATGGCACCGACGGTCAACAGGGTTCTCGGCAGGTGGCCCAGGAGATTTCGCAGCGCGACCGCCAGTGTCATCCGATTGATTGATTGATTGATTGATTGGGTGGCGTGACGCTGACATGTGTGTGTCTGACTAGGGCCCAGGCTTGGCACCCCTGATTTCAGGGGTAAAGAGAGCATCTTTAAAACTGGCGTTGAATTCGATGGCAGTCAGGCTAATGACGGTCCGCTTACCTTCACTGTCCAGTGGTCTCATGGTCCAGCGTGTGGGAATGACTCGCCCATCCATCTCTTGAAAGCGGTCGAATACCATGTGACGGTTGGCCCTTGTTTTACAGTGGTATTCGAGTTCCAGAGGCATGCCGTCGGCCCGAATA
The DNA here is from genome assembly GCA_025656435.1 of Candidatus Thiodiazotropha sp. (ex Gloverina cf. vestifex). Taxonomy (GTDB): domain Bacteria; phylum Pseudomonadota; class Gammaproteobacteria; order Chromatiales; family Chromatiaceae; genus Thiodiazotropha. The sequence continues at coordinate 24,302 of JAHXHT010000005.1, forward strand.
CGCTGTAGCAATTTCTTCCAGGTCACAGTTGCGGTCGGAGAGGGAATTGATTCGATGGTGATAATGGCCTGATTGCCTTCGCCTTCTCGGTCGATGATCCGGTGAGTGTAATCATCGATCAGCGAGTCGGTTTCCAGCAGGTCCTGGTTGTTGAAATCTGAACCCATCCAGGGGTCCTGCATCATGGCAGGAGAGATATTAATCCGGCGCTTCAGTTTGGGTAGGTACATGGAGAGGGTATTGTCGACTTTGAGAAATACCGTACCTTTGGTCTTGCGTGGAGAGAGAATTTCCATGCGGAATCGGTTGTCACGCATGTCATCATGGCTGCGAAATGTCATGCTGCGCTGCCAGTCGGGACGGATGATGTCGACCCGGTATTCGGCGACAGTCGCATCCGAGCGCATCAGTGCCTCGCTATTGCGCAGTAAATCGATCGCTTCCGGCTCGCTGGGTCCCGCCAGGGCATGGGTAGCCAGCAGTGTCAGCAGATAGAATGCCTTGTGAAACAGTGACATGAGTAATTTGTGCTCCAGTCTTAAATAACTGAGTGATATATTTAGATTATAAGCATTTCATAATATATGGCCAACGGAATGGTCGGGTTTGTGATCCCATACTTCCGAATCCCTGATTGCCAGTGCAATGGGATAAAGGGTGTCAATGCGGCAAAACTGCAGTTGCAGAAGGGATTTTCAGAATTGTCTTTAGCGGCGGGTATGGAGTTGATTCATGACTTGCTGAAGGCGGCCGGAAATCACATCTTCCATGCAATCTATGGCGCGGTCTATGCTGTCGATGATCGCTTCACGCTCCACCTTTGATGGCCTGCCGAGTACAAAGTCAACCCCCGGACCTCGCCGGTTGGGTTGATCGATGCCGATTCTCAAGCGATGAAATTCTCTGCTGCCCAGGGCGCTCATGATGTCTCGCAGGCCATTGTGTCCGGCGTGTCCACCACCGGTTTTCAGGCGGATCTCGCCTGAGAGTAGATCCAATTCGTCATGGGCAACGAGGATTTCCTCCGGTGTAATGCGGAAATAGTTGGCCAGACTGGAAACGGATTGGCCACTGCGGTTCATGAAGGTTGTTGGTTTTAGTAGCCGGCATTCCTGACTATGGATCAATAGCTTACAGGTTTGTCCGTGGTGTCTGGTTTCGGTCTTGAAGAGCTGGTTGTGGCGTTGTGCAAGGCGGTCGACGAACCAGAAGCCGGTATTGTGTCGGGTCGCCTCGTAATCGTTGCCCGGGTTGCCCAGGCCGACGATGAGTTTGATGGGGGGGGTAGCCATGACGAAGGAAGCAACGGGAGGGCCGCTGCCCTCCCACTGCTAGACCAAGAGGATTATTCGGTCCCTTCCTCTCCGGTTTCGGATTCACCTTCACCTGTCGCTTCGCTTTCCCCTTCCTCTTCACTTCTGTGTGCGGTGTGGATGGTGAGCACGATGGGGTCTTCACCACTATCGCTGGCAGCCAGTTCGACACCCGAAGGCAGCGTCAGCTCGGAAGCATGAATAATTGCTCCCATCTCCAGGTTGGACATGTCGATCTCGATGAACTCCGGCAGATCTTTAGGCAGACAGCTGATCTCCACGTCAGCCATGACGTGACTTGCCTGTCCTCCGGACTTGATGCCGGGACTGGTCTCTTCGTTGGTGAAGTGGATAGGCACATGCAGACGGATCTTCTCGTCAGCCTGCACGCGCTGGAAATCTATGTGCAGAATGAAGGGCTTGGCCGGATGACGCTGCAAATCTTTGATGACCACAGTCTCAGGTTTGTCATCCAGTTTCAGTGTCAGCAGGCTGGAGTAGAAAGCCTCGTTTTGCAGTGCATGGATCATCTCATGGTGCAAAAGGCTGATCATGGTAGGCTCTTTGTGAGCACCATAGACGATGCCCGGTACCTGACCGGAACGACGCAGGCGGCGGCTCGCACCTTTCCCTGTGTCGATTCGAGACTGGGCAATAACTTCAAAATTGGCAGACATGACGATCTCCCGTTAACTAATTGATTCGATTTAAGAAAACGCCGCTTCGCGACCAAGGCGACGCATATACCACTGCCATACAGCGGACGCGGGATCATATCAGGATCTGTGGTTTTTTCCAGTGTTGCGGTGACTATCTTCGGATTGGCGTGTATCTAAGAGAGAAAAAACATGGTTTTTGAATCCGAGAGTCCCTTCGTTTGGACATGCTTGGACATGGGAATAACTTACATGAAATCACGCGAGATATAACTCAAAAAAATATAACCAACTGATAATTAGTTGAATTATTCCTAGGACCTGCTTTTTGCGTAAAAACATTGGGGAATGAATCTGAGAAGTAGGTATTCGGTGTTGGATATGATCCCCCCTTTGGCGTTTGATTACCTGCCTGGGGGTTCTTGGGTGGATTCGTTTCGGAAAGCGTCAGAAACAGGACTTCAAGCTAGCTGTTAAGAGAAAATCCCGCTTCGAGCGGGATTTTTATACGGTGCTCTTGTTTTGTTGGCCGATGGGTTCGCCTTGTAATGGCATAACAGCCGAACAGACCGATTTATCAGATGGTCATGGATAGTCAGACGGATAGGGCGCTCTTGCCACACCACTCTCCACTGCAGCCCTTGCAACAGCAGCAGATACACGGGATCTGACTCGTGGGTCGAGTGGTTTCGGGATGATGTAATCGGGGCCAAAAGTCAGTTCTGTCAGGTCATAGGCTTCCAATACATCCTGGGGTACTGGTTCATGGGTCAGGTCTTTGAGTGCGTGAACCGCAGCAATCTGCATATCTTCGTTAATGCGTGAGGCCCTTACATCCAGTGCGCCACGAAAGATGAATGGAAATCCCAGCACATTGTTGACCTGATTGGGATAGTCGCTACGACCGGTGGCCATGATGACATCGTCACGCACACTGGCCACAACTTTTGGACGGATCTCGGGGACTGGGTTGGAAAGGGCGAAGACAATAGGATTGGGCGCCATGCTGGCCAGCATTTCCCGACTGATCAGGTTGGGGCCTGAAACACCGATAAAGATATCGCAGTCCGCCATGGCATCTTCCAGAGTGCGTTTCTCAGTATCTGCTGCAACAGCCCATTTGAAGGGGTTCAGGTCCTTGCGTAGGGTATGGATAATACCGCCGCGATCCACCACGAAGATATTATTACGATGAGCGCCCATGCTGGTGAGCAGGCGGACGATGGCGATACCTGCAGCCCCGGCACCTAAAATAGTGACTTTGGCGTCTTCCAACGTTTTGCCCTGAAGTTCCAGCGCATTAATCAATCCCGCTGCGGCAATGATGGCGGTACCGTGTTGGTCGTCATGAAAGACAGGTATGTCGAGTTGTTCGATCAGGGACTGTTCGATTTCAAAGCAGTGGGGGGCAGCAATGTCTTCCAGATTGATACCGCCAAAAGTGGGGGCGATTCGCATGACTGTCTCGATGAACTCCTGAGGCCGCTTGGCATTTACTTCGATCGCTGATCGCCATGGAAGGCTGAAAGCCGAGGCGATTAGTCCCCGATAGGCGTAGGCGCGGTTGTATGGCCGTAATTGTGACTGT